>NZ_CP089541.1 GCF_021233055.1 Spirosoma oryzicola
CGCTGACCCAGTTATTTTTTTGACAACATGATCTTTCAGACCGGCAATTAGGTTCTCCTCCTTCCCAAGGCTATTTACTATCATCTAGCTGCTCGTTTTGGACTTATCATGCTCTGTAGAATCTTACTAATCCGAAAAGCGATTCGTAAAGCTTGTTTGTGATGTCTTCTTGTCGAGCCCGACATCACATTCGCAGAGAGTATAGCTTTCAATTCTGGCTCAACAAACGGTTTTCGGCTACCCAATGCCTTAATTTACGTTCAAATCATTATCCATCTTGCATAATAAGCAGCGATATATCCTCAAAAAGCAGTAACTGTAAGCAATTGAACGCGAAACGATAAGCGATTGAACGCGCCGGGGAGATATTTTTAAATAATTTTATTTTTCTGTTTTTGGCTCGTTTGCAGCTGTCAAACTAGTTTTTCTCTTTTCTATCAAACTGAATTTTCAGCAACAATCTCTGTTTTGTTGTTTTTAAGTATTTAACAATCTTTAAAATATTTAATATTTAAGGCCCTCATAAGTCTTTGAATTTCAATTTGTTACAAGCCTATAAATAAGTGATTGAACGCGGAAGTATAAGCAATTGAACGCAGAAATATAAGCAATTGGACGCGGAACGATAAGTGATTGAACGCAGAAGTGTAAGCGATTGGACGCAGAAGTATAAGTGATTGAACGCGGGCTAATTGATGATCTGTACTAACCACCCTAGTTCATTTTTCTATTAAGTGGGGACTCTATTTGCTATTTGTCTGATTACTAGAGTTTTATAAGAAATTATGTAAGCGATTGAACGCAGAAGTATAAGCAATTGGACGCGGAACGATAAGTGATTGAACGCAGAAGTGTAAGCGATTGGACGCATTTCTGAAAAAACAGTCAAACGCTTATAGTTTGTAATGATAAGACAAGGCGATTCTTTCTTATATTCGCTTAGAAAGGCGCTAAACCACTAATCGGCATGGCCAAGAACGCTACGCAGAACAAGCTTGTCCAAACAAAGAAAGACTCGGATTATCGGTACACTATTCGCTTAAAAGCTGGCAAGTTTGGCTTACTCGAAGCAATCTCTAAGTTCGATCTGCATGAGTTTCGACTCTTTGGTACGATGCTCACGATGATTCAGCCGACCGATAGTGAGTTTAGTTCGACGATTATTAATGTTGGCGATGTTGTCAAGCTGTTTGCTTTGAGTCGTGGCGCGCGCAATTATGACGATATACGCACCGCAGCGCTGCGATTACAAAAGAAATTTCTGGAGGTTTACGAAGAGATTGACGGTATTCCATACAAGACAACCGTACCCCTACTCGACCAATCCAGTGAACCGCTTAATGCCCGTGATCGAAATCACATTCGCGTTAAATTCCACGCCAAGCTCAAACCATATCTACTTGAGTTGAAGCGTGAGTACCTGACTGCCGATCTGCGCAATGTAGTCGGCATACAGAGCATCTATACAATTCAAATGTACGCTGTTCTAAAAAACCAATTCAATCTGGGCAATAAAGAACCGAAGTACAGTCTGGAGCGATTGCGTGATATTCTTAGCATAAGTCCCGAACTATATGTTAAGTACGGTAGCTTTAAGCAGCAGATCATCATGCGGGCCGTGCGCGATATTAATACCTACACGGATCTGGAGGTAAAGGAACTGGTCGAGACAAAACAGAAGCGACAGATTACGTCCGTGACGTTTGTGCTGGAAGGTAAAACCGTTGTTCGCTGGCAGACTTTACCCAAGGCAGAACCCGGACAGGTTGAACTTGAGTTTACACCCGTCGAAGTAATTGACCAGCCGAACGAGCAGGAGTCTGTCGATGCGCAGGTGGAAGAAAAAGCCGTTAATGGACTCGTAGACGAATTATACGAATTGGTAGAACGCTTTGAGATTTCACGACGAACCGTTGAAGAGTGGGTGGAAGGGTTGCCCGAACAGCAAATCCGACTGGGCATCGACCATGTGCTCACCGAACTAAAAAACGGTGTGAAAATCAAAAAGAGTATTGCGTCTTACATTGTGGCGATGGTCCATTCGACGAAGCTTAGCGATGACGTGCAGGCCAAAGAAAAACAGAAAGCGGAACGAACGGCCCATCAGCAGCGTAGCCAGCAACAGCAGCTGGTTTTTGAGCAAAATGCAGCGGCTAAGGCTACGTTACTCGACCAGTACGAAAATGAGCGACGGGTTGAGCTGATTTCAGCTTTTCGGAAATCAGCCGATTTATATCGTCGCTATCTTGAACATTTAAGAGGAAATCAGGAAAAACCTGGGTTGGGAATGAGCCTGAGTTCGGTTGTCGCCAGTCAGTTGACAACAGCCATGAGTGGTCAGAATTCGAAAGACGCATTTATGGCGGCCATTACAAATGCCGGTTACGGCTTGCTATACTCTGACTTGATTCATTGGTACGAGCAGCAATCGCCGAAGGCGTTGGCCCAAATCCGGGAAAAATACGCTGTAGTGGCTCAAAGTCTGGGCGTCCAGTTGCATTGAACCAGGCAACCTACATCCCGTTGGTTAGTCGATTCGATAGACCGTTAAAACGTATTAGGATCCAGACGCCGAATTCAGTCAATCGGATTAGGTCTACATAAAAGAAAGCGCCAAACCTTTTTATATTTGCATAAAACGGCTCTGCTTGCTGTAGCCAGTGTACAGACCACAGAAGCCAGCTGTTACTAATTTGCCTTATGTCTTATCCCATCACCTTAGCGGTCACTAACAACAAAGGTGGCACTGGTAAAACTACTACCTCACTTAATTTAGGCGCTGCTCTGGCCCGGCGTGGTTTTAAGGTATTGCTGATCGATCTTGACTCCCAATGCAATCTTGGCTTAGCGGCTGGTTGCAGGCAAGCGCCCCATCACATTGGGCAATTGCTGCTGGGGGAAGCCACTTGGGAGCAAACGCTGGTAAAAGGCGAAACTGTTGACCTGTTGCCTTCCAGCCGGACGTTATTGAGCTATGAGCATCAGTTAAATATGGAGCCAGATAGCGGCTATCTGCTTCGTGAACAGTTAGAGGGACGTTCCTACGATTATGTTGTTATTGACTGCCCGCCAAGTTTGGGTGCACTTACTTTCGGAGCGTTAGGCGCTGCTAGCTGGTTTGTAGTACCCATGCAGGGAGAAAACTTTGCTTATGTGGGTCTGGACGAGATCCTACAGTGCGTAGCTAAGGTGCGTCGTCGGTTAAATCCTGACATTCAGTTGGCGGGTATCCTGATGAATAAGTTTGATTTGCGGACGAAGTTTGGGCAAACCGTATACGGAAAACTGACGAGTAACAATACTATCCGGTTGTTCAAACACTCGATTCGGCAGGATGTGTCGCTGATGGAATGCACCGCGTTTGGGCAGAGCGTTTTTGATTATGCGCCTAGCTCGCGGGGAGCCCAGGATTTTGATGGGGTCTGCGAAGAATTTTTACAATTAACCACCGCTACGGCTACTCGATCATGAAAAAAGGCAAATCATTTGATAACCTGCTGACTGATCTCCATAGCGACCCCCTACCCGATTCGGCGGTCCCTGCTCTGTCATTGCAGTCGGATGGCGTTGTGGAGCTATCACCATTGACGAGTGAAGAAGCCGACCGGCTTGCCAGCTGCGAGCAGATTATCAATGAAGGAATCACCACCTTTCTGGCCGTGGGAAATGCGTTGATGGAAATCCGGCAGAACAAGCTGTATAGAGCGAACCACCGAACCTTCGAAGGCTACTGCCGCGACCGTTTCCAACTGAAACGTCAGCGAGCCTATGAACTGATGGGCGCTGCTGAAGTGGTCAATAGTTTGTCGGAAAAATCGGGGTTGGACGATTTGTCGGAAATTTCCGACAAACGTGTTAACGTTGTTTTACCGACGCGCGAATCACACGCTACGGTGCTGGCTGAGGTACCAGAAGAAGTCCGTAAGGAAGTCTGGAAGCAGGTCGTAGAAGAAGCTGAATACACCGCGAAACCCGTTACCGCAACCCTTATTAAACAGGTGGCGAAGCGAGCTGGTCAACCGAACAGCACTCCCGTAAAACCAGAAGCCGAGTCTGTTGATCACACTCACCATATACAGCGGATCAAAAAGGCGGTGGGCAATGCCGCACCACAGGAAATTCGGATTGAGGTGCGCGGAGCATGGTTGATTCGTCATGGATTGGCCGACGCCTGGCGCGAACTTCGTGGCCGACCAGAATGGGTAATCAACGATAAATTCAAAGATACGCTTACGTTAGTCGAAGCAAAAGCGTTGGGCGTAATCCGCTAGTCGTTCCAGAACGATAAATGGCTACGGGTATCTGTCCGTAGCCATTTATCGTTTTTTACCGTTTTGCCTGAACGCTCTTTATAGATTGAGCAACGTCAATAAAAGGAGCGACCCAAACATTGCCTTCGTGCTGTTTCAAAAAACGAACTAGTTTGTTGTGTTCAGACAGGTTGACATTGAGGTTGTGTTCACCGCCAACACCGTGGAATAGAAATACCAATACGGAGTTTGTGCTCATCGCTTGTTTCACCAAAGCAATCATCTCCTCGCCGGACTGACCGTTCATGGCGTAACAGCCAACGTTGCCGAGATCAATTTCTGACGCTTTCCGCATTTCGCTGGTGACACCACGAGCCGCAATAAAATCAGCCTTCACAACGTCATAGTAATTTTTATCTCCAATCATTCGATCACCACAAGGAAAGGCAAAGGTGCGACTTGTTTTGCCATCAATGGCTTGAAGTAGTGTATTGGTCATTTTGATCTCATCCACGATTCGCGGCAACGTGTAGGTCGTCAGATCATACGTAGGATTAACCCATTCGCGGCCTGGCCGACCACCGGCGCAGGGATGAAATAAGGTATGATTTCCTAATTCGTGCCCACGATTAGCTGCTTTTTTCCAGTCGTTCAGTCTGGCTTTAACGCCCGGAAAGTTACCAGCTAAATAAAAAGTGCCTTTCAGATTCAGGGAATCCAGCACGGGAATCACATTGTCTAAATGAACTTGTAGTCCGTCGTCATAGGTTAGCGCCACCGCGCATTTCTTGCCGTGCCAGTCCGGTTGTTGCGCAAACGCCAAACCTTTAACGCAAAATAGTAAGCTAAATAATAGTAGTGTTTTCATTCGATACTCAGACGGGTTTGTGATCGATAAGGTTCAAGCTAAGATGTGTTCTCACTTGTTTCAGGCTACAAAAATTAGGAAAATTTTCTGGCAAAGTTTCCTGAATGCTGCTTACTGAAAGGAATGTCGGATCAGGTATTTAATGGTTTACTGGACTACATTGCTAAACAAAGGTTACCCCGTTTTGCGTTCTACTTAGATAGGTAGTTCATTCATAGACCAATTGGCTGATGAATGTCTCCCGATTTTTTTCGATGATTTCCCTGTTTGTTATGCTTAATCAGTTAACTCCTTCTTGCTGCCGTGGTGCTGTCGTTAAACGTTGTTTTTTATCGTTTCTACTGAGCGTTTTTGTCTTGTTAGCGGCTGTGCCGGTTGTAGCTCAGGATTCGATACGAGACAACGTGCCAACCCAGACTATTCCGGATACGCTTTTGTTTAAGATACAAAAAGCACAGTCTGTAATCACGGAAATAAAGGCAGCCAACAAGAGAGGCTACGGCGTAGCTCGTGTGCGGGCTGGACTGGCCGACGTAAAAACGAACATAGCACCGGTTACGGCTGATATAAATGCGCAAAACAAAGCAATCGATGCAAAAACGCTCTCGAACTACAGTCTACTCCTGAACGATGCGCTGGATAAACTGTCAAACTGGCGAACGACGCTTTCTAAAACTAATAACGATTTACAAAGCAGACTTGACCGGGTAGTTGCCCTTAGTAACGATTCACTGCTAACGGTAGCTGGCAACGACACCACGGATAGAAAGCTATATGCCGATCAGTTATCAGGTCTTCGGGTACAGTTGCAGGAGGCCGGTACGCGCACCAGCGCCCAACTGGATACCGTAAGCCGACTACTGGCCGATGTATCGGGAACGTATCTAAACATCAGCGCGCTGCAAACGAACATTAACGAGCGGGTACAAAAGTCAAATGAGAACGCGTTTCAGCGTGAGTCGCCTTATATCTGGGATGCACCGGCATCACTCAGCGCGAGTAGTGTACAGGAAGTACTGACGTCAAGTTATCAGGGGCAGAACAAAATTCTGAAGTACTTTTTTGCTTCCAGTTGGGACAATCGTTTTCTGCTGATACTGCTATCAATAGGGTTTTTTGTGTGGGTGTTCACTAATTTCAAGAAGGCAAATAATCCTGCTCTAAGCGAAAAACTGGGCGAACTTCAGTACGAAAATATAAGACCCATACCCATTGTTGCTTCCTTAATTGTTCTACTCAACTTAACTCCGCTGTTTGAGCCTAATTCGCCTTCCCTGTACATCGAACTTACCCAGTTTCTATTGTTGGTAGCGTTGACCGTGCATTTATGGAAGCGGTTTTCGAAAGAAGATTTACGGATGTGGCTACTGAACGTAGCCTTATATGTCTTGTTAGTCATTACCAACACCTTGGTAGGCGACTCGCTTATCATGCGCCTTTGGCTTATCGTTTTAAACGTCGGATTTATTTACATCGGTGTTGCTTTTTTCAAGCGATTGCAGCGCAGGCATATTAGTGATCGGATCATCCGGCCTGTAATCAGGCTCTATCTGGTACTTCAGCTACTCGCTATTGTGTTAAACGTTTTTGGACGTATCAGCCTGGCCCAAACGTTCGCTATTACGGCGGTGGTTGGGCTGGTGCAAATTACTGGATTGGGTGTATTCATTGAAATTGTGCTGGAAGCGCTGGATTTACAGATCAAAATAAGCACCAGTTCGGCGGGCATTTTTTCTCGGGTGAACGTAGAGCATACGCGCCGTTCCTTTAAAAAGGGCTTGGCTTTTGTTGCTGTTGCACTGTGGTTGCTGGTCTTTTTTATCAACCTGGGCATTGCCGATGGGATCTTTAATTTTATCTATCAGATACTGATCAGACCCCGATCCTTCGGTAGCATCAGCTTTACCCTAAGCAATCTACTGTCGTTCTCGGTGATCGTTTATTTGGCTAGCCTGTTACAAAAAAATATCGGCTTGCTGTTTGGCGAAAGTCAGTTGCCAGCTGCCAATGGGGAAATCGATCAGGTGAGTTCTGTGTTGGCTTTGATTCGTCTGGTTATCATCGTAGCCGGGGTATTTTTAGCCGTTGCGGCATCGGGTATTTCGATTGATAAATTGACGGTAGTATTGGGAGCGCTTAGTGTAGGTATCGGTCTGGGTATGCAAAACATCGTAAGCAATTTTGTTTCGGGAATCATATTAGTTTTTGAGAAACCGTTCCGGATAGGAGACTACGTTGAACTGGCGGACAAAAAAGGTCGTATTCGGGATATCGGCATTCGTTCCAGCAAGATGATCACATCGCAAGGTTCAGAAGTTATTATACCGAATGGCGATTTATTATCGAATCGATTGGTTAACTGGACCTCAAGCGATACGTACCTGAAAACGGAATTTACGCTCAAAGTGAGTGCCGACACGGACTTGCAGGCCATTAAGGAAATTATTAGAAAAGAAACGAGTGAGATCGACGGGGCTATAAAAACCATGCCACCGGATGTGGTTGTGACGGCCATCGGACCCGATAATGTCGAGTTGAAAGTAGTGGTCTGGATTAGCAGTATCTACTCGGAGGCCAGCGTGAAAAGCCAGTTGCTACAGAATTTATTGTCTGATTTTAAAGAAGCAAACATCAAATTAGTGTAGTACAAAGTTCACCAATAGAATCGTCTTCATTGGGGTTTGCGGCAAAGGAATAACCATATGGCTATTCTGGCGGTTTGCTAGGCAGACTCCAATCTACCAAGATATGTCGTTTGAAGAATTGATGTTGACCTATGGTTATCCGATTCTGTTTTTGGGCGTTATGCTCGAAGGAGAAGCCTTTTTGATTGCAGGTGCTTATTTAGCCCATCGAGGCTATTTTTCATTACCTGCGGTCATTGGTATAGCCGTACTTAGTTCGTTTGTTGTAACGCAGATCTATTTTTATCTGGGCCACCGCTACGGAAGAACATTCATCGAAAAACGACCCCGGTGGCAACAGCGATTTGATCGGGTAGAGCGGCTGCTGCATAAGTACGGAGCAGGTTTACTGCTTGTGTTTCGAGCGTTGTACGGATTACGGGCTGTAATTCCGGCGGCTGTGGGTTTGTCGGGGTACCCACTGGTCAAGTTCTTGGTGCTAAACGCCGTTGGTGCGCTTGTCTGGGCTTTGGTCATTGCCTTGGCGGGTAATGGCATCGCTCAGGTAGCCGAAGAACTATTCCACGAAATACGCTACCACGAGCGGACGGTCTTTTTTGTCGTGGCTGGATTAGGCGTGTTATGGGGCCTGTATCAGCTTTACCGCCAGCCTATGCTCAAGAAGTCAGCCAGACAGTAGTTAAGAGCCACTCGCAATAGAGTTTACCAGATTCGGCTAGCGACCACATTGATGAACGAGTTCGCTACGAAGGCAATCCCAAAAGAAAGCGCAATCGAAAACTCACGTAGCAAAAACGCTTGCAGGAAAAGAAACGTAGTAAACCCAAGTAGTCCGATAACCAACCCGCGCAGCGTATTGATGGTGGCATTACTTCCCTGAAGCATATGGGAGAAAATAGCTAAAATCGAGGTAGTGATTGGAAACGGAGTCAGAATGCCGCTCCAATTTGGTCCGAGAACGCTGGCTAATCCGGTGATGAGCAACACAAACAAGGTTGCAACAACCATGCGGATTGGAATATCGTAAGGTAAACGACGAGCTTGTTTAGACAATACAGTTGGAACAGGGAAAAAGCGTAACGCCAAAAGAACAGAGCTTATTACCAATAGATAGCTGGCCCAAAGATTTAAATCCAGGTGCTTGATTAACAAGGCTGTAGCTGCGTAAACGCCATAGGATAATAGGAGGGTAGGAAGCCAGCTTACTTTTTGGGAGACGAAAGAATAACAATAGCAAAAAGCGATCAACGCTAAGATACCCGTCATTATCCCCTGAACGGACAGAATCCCAAATGACTTACCTTGCTCAAGAATAAAAAATAGAAGAATGGGCCCGGCTGTCCACGGCATACTACCGATTAATCCCCCCATTTTATTTCCCCATTTCCGGGCTACGAGTGTAATTAGCGCAATGACGACGGGAATAAGCGTTACTTTCAGTAAAAGAATATTCATGCGGAACCTGCCTGATTATTGGCTCGTAAAATTAGGCTGAAAAAGGAGAGAAGTTTACCTGATTGACTATAAAGGTTAAATGCAGGTAGATCAATTACCTTTGTTGAAAATCTGTAGTCTTGTTAAAGAAAGTTCTACCGCTTTACCGAGTCTGTAGAATGCGCAAGTCCTGCAAGTAGTGCCCAGCGCGCCGATTAATTTTTCAAACGAGGCCCATATGAATCATCGACGGTTTTTGTACGTGCTCTGCCTGATAGCTCTCTTAACGACAGTATTTGCCTTTCATGCTGCTTATGATCCTATTTCAAAAAGAAGCGAAGGCATACCTGTTTGCGGGTTCGGATCGGATGGTCCTATCAATCCAATGGAGAACGGTAAATTTATAGTCGCCTTGCCCGGCTGGGGACACTATTCGTACAAGATTTCGACCCGGATCGACAGTGCTCAGTTTTATTTTGACCAGGGCTTGACGATGTATTACAGCTATCACATGAAGGAAGCTGTAGCTTCTTTCAAAGAGGTAACCCGTCTGGACCCTACCTGCCCAATGGGTTACTGGGGGCAGGCTCTGGCGGGAGGGCCTTATTACAATTCGGCTCATCTGTACACGGTTCCCCAAGATATGATGGTTGTACTGGCACGAATGAATGAGCTTGTTCCTTATGCCAATCCGAAAGAAAAGAGGCTAATCCAGGTAATGAACACGCGTTATTCAGCCGATCCCGCCGACGCGCAGCGAAAAAAACTTAATCAGGCCTACGCCAAGGCCTCCCGGCAACTCCTTAAGGAATACGATGACCCGGATAGCAAGATGTTTTACGTTGATGCGGTCATGTTGATACACGCTTGGGATTTTTGGACGCCTGATGGTAAGCCTAGAGCATGGACGCAGGAAGTTGTCGATTTGTGTGAAAGCGTGTTGAAGCAATACCCCAATCACCCGGCAGCATTACATTACCATATCCACCTTACCGAAGCTTCCCGACATCCTGAATCGGCTCTGGCTAATGCCGATAAACTCAGAGCACAGCTTCCGGGGGTAGCCCATATGGTTCATATGGCGAGTCATGAATACCAACGCAATGGACTTTTCGCTCAGGGGGTGGTTGTCAACGATCTGGCGGATGAAAATCTTTTACAGTATGATTCTCTAGCCGCACACCTGGGTTTGGTAAAACATTCGCCCCACTATTTTGCGGTGCAAACGTACTGTGCCTTGAGCGGGGGGATGTACCAAACCGGACTTAGAAACGCGCTCCGTTGCCGCAAATCAGTCGCTCCGCGAGCGGAAAATACGTATGATCAGTATCTGTACATGCTTCCGGCAATGACGTTGGTTCGGTTGGGTAAATGGAACGAAGTCTTAACGACAGTCAAACCATCTGCCGACTGGACCTACGCATCTTTGTTGGATCATTTCGCCCGTGGTATGGCCTATGTCGGTTTGGGAAAAACGGCAGAAGCCCATCAGTATTCGCAATTACTTAAGCAAGCGTTACAGGATAAAATACTTGAAAAAAGGCGTATACCGTTCAACGCTCCGCTTCCCGTGGCTCAGATTGCTGGTCATATTTTAGATGCTTCGATCCTTTTTGCTGACAAACAACACGATCAAGCTATCGAGAGTCTTCAGAAGGCGATTGCACTAGAAGATCAACTAATCTACACAGAGCCTAGCGACTGGCCTTTGCCTGCCAGACAGTATTTGGGGGCTTACATGCTGGCTTTGGATAAAGCGAAGGAAGCAGAGGCAGTATACCGTCAAGATTTAATTCACCATCCGGGCAATGGCTGGTCTTTAGTAGGACTTCACAAGGCCCTTAGCCTTCAAGGCAAACGGACGGAGCTGGAAAGGATTAAAGCTGGCTATCAAGCCGCCTTTTCGGAAGCCGAGCAAATTCCGGTTTCATCTATTTTTTGATTGTTGCTCCAGGATATCCCGGTGACCAAGTTCGTTCGGACCGCGGTGAACGACAAGTACCAGAACGGTTTAAACGACGAATCGATAGGAGAGAGGTAGTTGCTAATCGGCCTTCCTTCTTGAAAATCCGTTCAGTCTAATCGAAAAAGGTCGGCTCGTTATGAATAGTACAACGAGCTGACCTATACGGAAGAAACTAATCTAGTTAGACAATTAGCGCGACGAATACAGCATGCGTGTTTTCTTTGTCTTCAGCCGTTTCGAACGCTTTGTTGATTTCATCGAGCGGGAAGCGATGGG
Source organism: Spirosoma oryzicola (assembly GCF_021233055.1). Classification (NCBI taxonomy): domain Bacteria; kingdom Pseudomonadati; phylum Bacteroidota; class Cytophagia; order Cytophagales; family Cytophagaceae; genus Spirosoma; species Spirosoma oryzicola. The sequence continues at coordinate 11,440 of NZ_CP089541.1, forward strand.
TAATCATTTTTTTTGCGTTCAGCTTCCCCTTAGCCAGTAAATCCAGGCACATCTGCATTTCAGAGTCGATACCCCAAAATGAGTAACTAGCACTCGGAATCAACTGAATTTCGCCAAGCTGAATCTTGGCCCAATCGAGTTCAATACCCTTTTGTCCAGCCTCGAAGCCACCGACAATAACAACTTTGCCACCAATGCGGGTGAAGGACGTGGCCTGTGGTAACGTGATCGGCATAGAAGGTCCGCCCGCGCATTCGAAAGTAATATCGGCTCCGCGCCCACCGGTAAATTCCATAACTTTCTGGTATCCGTCTTCCGTCTTTGTATTCACAACGGCGTCGGCTCCAAGTTCTTTCGCAATGGCCAAAGCGGAGTCGACCACGTCAGTTACAATTACGTCGGCTCCGCTGATCTTAGCCAACTGCAATTGGCCTAATCCGATGGGACCGGCCCCGATGATAACTACCTTGTTATTTAGCTTGATTCCGCTTAAATGAATAGCGTGCATACACACCGAAAAGGTATCTATTAAGGTAGCTTCTTCGTAACTGACGTGATCCGGTAATTTGTGAAATTTCTCAGCGGGTCCGACCAGGTAAGTTGCAAAATCCCGCGAAACGGTATCCATCCGGACCGGGTAAAGGTTAGGACACAGATTGTATTGCTGAACCCGACACCAATCGCAGGTGCCATCGCCTAAAACGGTTTCAACAACGACGCGATCGCCGGGTTTGACATTTTTAACCGCATCGCCGATCTCAATAACTTCAGCCGCAACCTCGTGTCCCATGATCCTACCTTCCAGATCAGGTTCTTCTTTTTTCCAGTGTCGTAAGTCCGTACCGCAGATGCCAGCAACGCGAATTCGGGCCAAGACCCAATCGGGTTGGGGTATTTTGGGTGTTTCTACTTCCTTTACCTCAAATTCACCAGTCGCTGTTTTGAGCGCGGCTTTCATCGTTGAGTTCGTGCACATTGCTTTATTGATGAGTAAGTTTTAAGCGTGTCATAAAACGCAAAACCTGTCAAACGAATAAGATTAAGTTTATTTGGTACGCACCGTTTTTTTGTTGGCCGGTAACCGTTCGGTCAGTAATCCCAGAGCCAGCAACAGTAAGCCAAGGATCAGATGCGGCAGAAAAATTCGGTCAGCAAAACCCAACAGCCAGGGCGATGCCCCCAGAAGACTGCCGATTAATCGATCGAACGCCAGATGAAGCATCATCAGCAACTTTTTAGAAAGACCACCTTCGTAATCGGTAACGACGGCAAGCAATAGGACTAGCCCACCGGCTGTTGCCAGTGGCCACATAGCTCGCAGATCATAGGAGAAACCCAGCAGCCAGGGCACACCGATCATCACGGTACCGACTAGATAGTCCAGTACCGCATGCCCCTTAGTCGAGACGACCGATGTGCGAAAAGGTGGCTGCGGGAAATCAAACATGGGATTAGATCAGCTGGAGATGGGGCCGAATCTGAACGCTAACAACGTCACAGCGCTGCGGTTGGGTCAGAATGTACTGCACGCAAACGGCAATGTCCGCAGCTTTTAGCATTTCGCCTTTATCTTGGGCTTCTCGCTCCTCGTCCGGGGACGTCGACTGCATATCGGAACCTACGGCACCTGGTTCGATTAAACTTACTTTGATGCCTTTCGGATTGACTTCTTTTCGCAAGCTTTCGGCAAATCCCTCAATCGCCGATTTCGTTGCCACGTAGACGGACGAGCCCGATTCTCGAACCTGCGCACTCATCGAGCCAATCAGGACAATATGACCCTTCTGCTGCTTATCCATCAGGCGCAGTGCTTCCTTGGTGAGCGCTAAATAACCCACCAGATTTGTTTCAATCACGTATCGCCAATCGTCGTCAGCCATCTCTGCGATGGACTCGGCTCCCAGTGCCGCGCAGTTAATGAGGATATCCAGCCCGCCCAGTTTCGTTTCTGCCTGTTCGACTACCCGCTGAATGTCTTCCGCCCGAGCGCTATCGGCGACTATGCCATCCGCCTGACCGCCCGCACTCCGCATGGCCGACAAGGCTTCGTCCAAAGGCTCCTGATGACGACCGAACGTGAACACGTTAGCGCCATAATAACTCATCAGCTCTCCGATAGCGCGGCCAATGCCGGTGGTACCGCCTGACAAGAGAATGCGTTTGCCGCTTAGCGATTCGACCGCTGTGTGTGGATTGACGGACTTTGTTGTGTTTTCCATAAGTGTGTTTTGTTAATTAGATTGTCTGTTTTGCGATGTCGGCTCTCCGATACGAGCAGTCGGATGGGAGCCGGTACATCGACACCAAACTCTTTCAGGTAATTACATAGTGTAGATTTCGGTCTCCTCGTAACGCGTTTCTTTGGGTATGTCGTAAGCCTAAAGCATCACGATGAGCGTGTGTCGCATTGTCAGAAAGCATAAGCGTACTACCTGTTTTCGCTTAGTTTTAACTCGCAAGCTAGATTGCCACCAAAAAAAATCGTTTAATAATGAGGTAGTGGATTGCTTCTGTTGATTGCTGTTGTGCTCTTGCTGAGTGGTCTACATAGCGTGATCAGTAAAGCAAGGGGAGTCATTAAGTCAGCTACTCAAATTAATCGTGTCCGAAGTAGGTAGAGGTGGAGTCGGCTTTGAGAACCGTGCGGGCGACTCCGCCAACACCACTATTGAGGTAGACACCCACTTCACAGCGCGTTTTTACTGCTTCTCTGGAAATACCGTATTTTTCCCGGTCAACGTAAAGCCTAAGTCGTGCTATTTTAAGAATTAACCGCCTTCAATTGATCAATTCGTTTGTTGGGTTCATCATGCATTATTGCCGTTTCAACCGTAAAGTTCTGTTCGAACAGGTGGCTAGTGAGCATATTTGTTTCATAACGATTAACCATAACTACGTTGAAAAAGACAGTTCGCATACTCGGAATTAGTCTAGCCGTTATTTTGGCTGGACTTGTAGGTGCATTGGGTTATGTCAAATATGCTTTGCCCAATGTAGGCGAAGCGCCCACTATCAAAGTCAGTGCGACCAAGGCTCAGATTGAACGGGGTCGTTACCTGGCCAATCACGTCAATGTTTGTATTGACTGCCATAGCACCCGCGACTGGAGCCGCTTTGCGGGGCCACCTGTGGCGGGTACCACGGGCAAAGGGGGAGACCGGTTTGGTCCTGAGGTGGGGTTTCCCGGTACATTTTATGCCCCAAATATTACGCCTTCCGGAATCGGTCAGTGGAGTGACGGTGAAATTATTCGCGCTATTGCATCGGGGGTAACACGGGAGGGCAAAGCGATTTTTCCTGTGATGCCCCATCCTGCTTACGGTCGAATGGATGTGGAGGACGTGAAATCAATCGTGGCTTACGTGCGTACATTGAAACCGATTGACAATGCTGTTCCAGCCTCAGAAGCTGATTTTCCGATGAATTTTATTCTCAACACCATTCCCCAAAAACCTGCTTTCCAAACGAAACCTGACACTACAGATGTCCTGGCCTACGGTGGGTATCTGGTCAATGCCGCTGGCTGCACCGAGTGTCATTCTCAGCAGGATCAGGGAAAAGCGATTGCCGGTCTGGAGTTTGCCGGAGGAAGAGAGTTTGTCATTCCCGGTGGCAAGGTGCAATCGGCCAACATAACGCCGGACACCAAAACGGGCATCGGCCAGTGGACAAAAGAAGCCTTTGTTGCTCGTTTCAAAGCGTATGACCCAGCGCGGGGGTACATGGCACCCGAAGTTAAACCCGGAGACCGGCAATCGCTGATGCCCTGGACGATGTACGCTGGTATGACCGAATCGGATCTAGGAGCAATCTACACGTACTTGAAAACACTAAAACCTGTCCCTAACCGCGTAACCACTTTTGTTGCAAGTCGATAAGAGAACGGGTAGAGGAGTGCTAGACGGTACTGAGGTTTTACAATCAACATTGCTTCTTCCAGGACGACAGAATGCTGTACGTAGCAAACTCTAGGTTCGCTTACGAGTTACTTGTTTAAACAAGTACTATGATTCGTCAGCCACAGATTAACGATTTAGCCCTTATCAGTGACCGACAAACGGGTGCCTTACTGGATAAGCAAGGTACAATCAGTTGGTTTTGTCCGACCCGCTTTGATGCCGAGGCCGTATTTTCGCTACTACTTGACCAGCAAAAGGGAGGTTACTGGCTTGTTGAAGCGGATGATAAACAATTTGTAAGCCGGGCTTACCACGAACGAAGCAGTGTCTTAACGACACAGTATACGGTAGCAGGGCAACCTTTTTTCATTACGGATTGGATGCCCATAGACTTTGCGTTTAGGGGCATTTGTCGCCAGTTCTCGAATGCTACTGAGGAAATCACCAACCGTATCCGACTAAAGCCTGACTATGGATTGAGAGATTGCATTCCTGTTCTGGCTGACGATAGCTTGTCCGTCAATTTTCCTTCTGTTAGCTTGTGCCTTTACACATCGCACCCCTCAACGCTGGAAGAAAACGAACTCGTCTTTCGCATTCCGGCTAACGAAACCGGCTGGGCCGTCCTGGTTGATGAACGTAAACCGCATCCCCCACTAACAGTTGAATTGCTACAGGATTCCCTGCGTCATACAGAGAACGTGTGGAAGCAACTGGGTTCGCTCCTTGTCTACGACGGCCCGTACGAAAAAGAAGTGAACGATTCGATCCGGGCTATCCAACAGTTAACGTACGCCAAAACGGGCGGTATAATAGCGGCTGCCACCACGTCGCTACCCGAAGTGATTGGCGGGAAACGGAACTACGATTATCGTTTTGTCTGGATGCGGGATGTTGCCCTCATCACCGGGTCAATCGTCCAGGTTGACGAAGTAGGGGAAGTTGAAGAAAACTTTCTTTCGTTTATGTGTGGGGCTTTGGGTAAAAATGATCAAGCCAATCTGTCTCCTTTTTATAGTGTAGAAAAAGAAGTTATAGCCAGCGCGGAGCAACTAGAGCTTGGGGGCTACCGAAACAGTCGGCCTGTACAGATTGGTAATACCGCCAGTAAACAGTTGCAATTAGACAGTGACGCGAACATACTCATCGCGGCTAAGCTGGTTTATGATCGATTCGGTAAACGGGAGCATTGGGAGGCTGTTTGTAAAGTAGCCAACTTTCTGGCCGAAAACTGGAAACGTGAAGACAATGGTATCTGGGAAGAAGAAGTCAGGAAGCATTATACAACCAGTAAAGCCTATACGGCCAGAGGCTTAGAGTTCATAGCCAAATACGCTGATTCGCCAGCCCAGGCGTCTTATTGGAAGGAAACGGCTTCTCAAATCCGCAAGTTTGTGCACGATCACTGCATGACCAAACAGGGTGCGTTTGCGGTGTATGCGGGTTCGGAGGAAGTAGACATTGCGGCTGCTTTGTTTACGCCCTGGTCCTACACGGAGCCCGACAGTCGGGAGATGAAAGCAACCGTACAAGCGCTGGAAACCGACTACTGCCGAAATCACTTATACTGGCGTCATCTGGAAGAGTTTGATTCGAAAAAGGAGGGGGCATTTTTAGCCGGTACGTTCTGGATGGCTCATCATTATGCCATCGCCGGTAATCTGCCTAAAGCAAAGGCTATTATCGAAGCGGGGTTGGCGTACCAAAATGATCTTGGCTATTTCAGTGAAGAAGCGGGTATTAACTCGGGAGAAATGCTGGGCAATTTTCCCCAAACCTTTGTACATTCCTCATTCATCTGCGCTGTTAACGGCCTAAAACTAGCCATGGCGGGCAAAGATAGCCGTGCCTTTTAGCAAGTCGGAGATAAACGCAGTCTCTTGCCGGACGGGTGAAATCAGCGGATAATAAAAGGCTACTAACTACGGCTGGCCTGGCGTTTTATAGGCTAATGGACTGATTGCTTTCTGCTCTGATAACGCTTCGACGGAAGTTTTGAATGATTTCTTCAGCACGTATTGAGCCATTACCGGAAAGTGGTCTGAAAAAGAAATACCTGATAAGGTTTGGCAGGCTTTGATGTGCCAGTCTGAACTAACGAATTGCTGGTCGATGCGAACGCAATAGGGGTGTCGGTTCAATGTAAAACCGAGCCCCTGCCCGGCTTCTTCAAACGCGTTTTTAAAGTTCTGGCTTAATTTTCCGTACGAGTAACCGATGGGTGTTTCGTTGAAATCTCCGCAGATAATCACCGGATATCGACTGCCTACCACGTACAATTCAACTTCCTGAAGTTGTTCATTCCGGTTTTCAAACCCTTCTTTTAGTCGGTGAAATGTATCGCCTAGTTCGAAACAAAAGCGACCGATATTCCCTGATCTCAAGGCTTCCATAGCCTCATTGGTACGCACGCCCATCGACCACAGATGAACATTGACGACCCGGATCGTATCGGCTCCGTAAGCGATATCAGCGCACAAAAATCCGTTTATATCGGGACCGTGCGTTCGATTCCAGATCCGTCCATACTGTTTTACAATCGGGTATCTGGAAAGCAGAGCCAGTCCAATTTGACGGTCTTTATCGAAGCAGGTCAGCTTCTCAACTTTCGTAGCGTATTGGCTTTCAAGCTGAGAATTAGGTGAGTACTCCTGAAAACAGGCGATGTCCGCTTTCAAAAGAGATTCGTCCAGTTTGTTGTTCGTACTGACTGGGAACGTTTCACTATTGAAACTCAATACATTCAATGTCTGTGCCTGGCTGATCTCCAAGTCAACAGCGCTTGTCCCTACCAATCTCTTTACGACGACAAACGAGAACAAAACCCAGATCAATCCAGCCATAGCTATCTGGCTTTGCCGCTTGTAAAGCAAATAAATGCAGGCAATCAATCCGCAGGGAATAGCCAGGGGCAAGGTCATCATCACAAACCCGGTAAGCCAATGACCAACCACTGGATAATAGCAAAAAGCCACCGTAAAAAACAGGTAGCTGAGTGCTGTATAGGCTAGTGGAAATTGCCGGTATTTAGCCCAGAAAATTGTTGCTACGTTTGTGAGCATTGCCCATGCATGCCGCAGAAGCAATACCAAAAGACTAATTAGTTTATAAAAAGTTAGCATAGCTTTCAATGTGGAGGTGGGTTGTGCGAACGGAAAATTCGTTGCTATTATTTGACAGCAAAACTGCCATTGCCGATCCTGAATCCTTCAGAATACAGTTCCACCGAGTAATTACCCGGCTTATAGGCCGTATCCCGGCGAAATAAAATATCAACCTGCTGATCGTTATTTTCGAAGGGAACCGACTGACGGATGCTATACCCGATCTCCCGGCCTTCGAACCATAACACCCCGCCAATACCGGTTTCGCTGACGACAGCTCCGTTGGCGTCCAGTATGCGTACGTAGATATCTTTATTGTTTTTCAACGCTACCGGATTCGATGGTATGATAAAGCTTATTTTTAGACGGTCGATGCGCGACGCTTTGTAGGAACCACCGTCGCGTTCTCTGCCGTTGGAAGCCAGGGCATTGACTTTTACGTTTACGGCTTTCATGGCTGAAGCCAGCGTCACTTTATCCTTTAAGTCGGCGTTTTGAGCGGAATAGTCAACCACCGTTTGCGTTAAAGCCGCTTTTTCGCTTCTTAGCCCTTCGTTTTCGCTTAAAATAGTTTGTTTTTCTTCTTCCAGTACCCGAGCCTGGTTACGAAGTTGTCCGTTTTCGTCTTTCAGCTTGCGTATATCTTCCTCGTTTAAAACCAGGAAATTCTGGTAATCCTTGATCTTGAGCGTATATTTCTGAACAGAAAAGGAAAGATCGTATTTAAGTTTCTTTTTGTCGTTTTCCAGTTGTCGCTTAATGCGTTCCAACTCCGTTACGCTGCCGCCGAGCTGTCGCACTTCGACAATCTTTTTGTCCAGTACCGTTGAAATGGAATCGAGTTTGTTCTGAGTAAGGGCAAACTGCTCTACTTTGGAGGTGAGCAATTTCTGGACTTCCAGGGTTTCGTTGCGGGAGCCGATGAACAGATACGCCAGTAACGCCAGAATGCCAGCCAAAGCCCCAACGGTTAGGTTTAGCACCTCTTGCTTTTTACTTGTTGCTTCAACTTCCATCTTCCTAGAATTAGTAGATTATATGCAAAGCAACAAAACCGAACTTAAGCAGAACTTAAACTGACTTTAAATTTACCTTAAAATGGAGCTAAACTGGATAACGTTAAAATAAAGGTGGTTCCTTTTGGGGTAGACTGGACTGTTATCTCCCCCTTGTGCATCTGAGTGACCTGTGCAACAACAGCTAAGCCAACCCCATGTCCTTTACTCGACTGAGCGGTGGCATTCCCCCGAAAGAAAGGCTGAAAGATGTGCGGCAAGTCGGCGGGTGGTATTTGTGATCCCTCGTTGAAAACGGAAATAATAATCTTTCCTTTCTGTGAGCGAAAATCAACTGTTGCCGTTTTCTGGGGAGAGAACTTACAGGCATTATCCATGAGATTCATGAGCAAAACCTGCAACGAAGCTTTATTGCCCTGTGTGATCAACGCTTCTTCATCGTCGGGAAAGTCAGTGAACGTTAGCTGAACGGTGTAGTCTTCGTGCCAGTCCTGCAACCGCGTTTTCGTTTCCCAAAGGAGTTCATCCATTCGGACCGGCTCGAAGTACATCGTGTTCGCTCGGATAGACGTATTAGCCAGTTCTAACAAAGTATTTGTTAGTTGCGTCAGGCTACGGGCATCTTCCTGCAACGATTGCAGCGTTCGTTCGTACGTCTCCGGATTTCGTTTTTGAATCAGTGCGACATCAATCTGCGAATTGATTTTGGTAAGCGGATTTTTCAACTCGTGCGAGACGTTGGCGATAAACATTTTTTGGGTGTTTAAAGCCTGTTGGATTCGGTCGAGTAATTGGTTGAATGTCGCTACCAGCAAACCAATTTCATCCGACTGATTCGGGTGTTCCACGCGCCTGTCCATGTTGGCCGGAAAAATGGTATTAACCTGCTGAATAATACCCGACATGGGTGCTAATGCCCGGTCGGCAAAAAGCCAGCCCGAAACGCCAAGTAGTAAGATTGCGGCCAACACCATAACCGTAAGAATCTTTTTGAGATCGTTCAGCGCTTCGATTCCAGGTTGGTCAATGCCACTGACGATCACCCAGTTACTGCCGTTGCCCCGTGCCAAGTGAATCGCAACGATTTGGTAATCGTTCTGGTGTAGATACAGACTCTGAGAGGTTGAATCGAGTTTGGAGATAAACTGTTGGTGAAACTGGGTATTCGCGGGATTCGTAGAAAACAAGACTTCTTTTGTCTTGTCATTATAAATCGAAATGTTCTCGTTGAGCAACGGCACTTTATCGGCTGAGTCAATCAGTCGCAGGACCGTACTATCCGTTTGCTGTAAATCAAAAAGCAGCGTAGTTGTGGTAATCGCGCGATCCTGAAGGCGCTTGAAGAATCGTTTTTCCAAGTAAAGCTTACTGAAAAAGTAAACCCCGACCGAAAAGAACAGTAAGATCAGCGTGACCAGAAAAACAAACTGGTACGTTAGGCGGGTACGGATGTTAATCATTATGACACTAACTTTACGACATAGCCCATACCAATCTGGGTATGGAGCAACTTGATATCGAAGTCTTTGTCGATCTTTTTGCGGAGAAAATTTATGTATACTTCGATCACATTGGTTCCCGTGTCGAACGTTACATCCCAGTGTTTTTCTGCCAGTTCAACCTTAGAAATTACGCGCCCCTGGTGTCGCAGAAAATATTCCAGTAGCTGAAACTCTTTGGCTGTCAGGGAAATTTCTTTACCCCCGCGCACTACCTTTTTAGTATCCGGATTTAATTCCAGATCGGCAATTTTAAGCAAATTAGCGGTTGGAGCGATATTGTTATGACGACGGGTAAGCGCCCGGACCCGCGCCATAAGCTCGCGAAACTCAAACGGTTTGACCAGATAATCGTCTGCGCCCGCGTCGAGGCCCACAATTTTATCGTCGGTAGTTCCCAAGGCGGTTAACATCAAAACGGGCGTGGCTACGTTCGCTGCCCGCAGCTTCCGGCAAAGCTCCAGTCCGTTCATGCCCGGTAAAATAATGTCGCAGATGATGAGGGCGTACGGAGAGCGCGTCGCCAATTGAAAGCCCATCGTTCCGTCGTAGGCTACATCGACTTCCCACTGGTGCTCTTCGAGTCCTTGTTTAATACTTTGAACTGTTTTTACCTCATCTTCAATAATCAGAATATTCATGTGATACCGCTATTTCGCCACTCGAATTTAGAGAAATAACGTAATTGATGAACATTTTCGGTTACTGACCGTCTATTTTCCCAGTTTAGACTTTGCCCGTAAAGCAGCCGTAATCGGTATAAAACTACCCGAAGCGGTATGTTCAGGCTTGCGCACACTCGCTGATAGTCAGCATAAACATACCGCTCCAGGTTTAACAGCCTACTTCGCCGAACTGGACGCTGGTTCTTTGTCCGGATGGTTCGCAAATTCGCTTAGTAGATCCAGCACCTGCTGGACATTGTCAAGCCGGTAGGCGGCATTAGTCGCGCCTTTTCCTATCTTGATCGTATACTGATCTTGTCCTGCCAAGGCCGAAAACATATCCTCGTCGGTACGGTCGTCGCCAATTGCCAGCACAAAATCATACGGAAAAGCAAAAGCTAATTGCTTCGCCATTCGTCCTTTATCGGTGTCTACATTTTTGACTTCGATAACTTTATTGCCATCAATAACCCGTAGCTGGTGTGGTAACAAAGCCATGAGCGTCGTAAGCATTTCCCTTGATCGGTCAAAACCGATATCATCGGCAACACTGCGATAATGCCAGGCCAGAGAATGGTTTTTCTCCTCAATCGACGAGCCTTCGCAGCGACTGACAAAGTCGGCCATCAGTGGCCGGACCGTATCTTTCCAACTCCCATCATCCAGCACCGAACTTCGCCAGCCACCCTCTTGTCTGAGGTACGTACCATGCTCGGCCACAATGTCGACGGGTAGGCCATCAAGCAATTCCTCCAACTTCTCGTGGGACCGCTCACTCATGACCACAACTTTGTTCTGGGAATTTTGCGTGAGCGTGTTCAATAGTTCTTTCACCTGTGCCGAGGGGGCCGTTAACTCCGGCTTATTGGTAAATTCGACCAGCGTTCCGTCGTAATCGATCAATAACAGGCGGGATTGTGCCCGTTCAAACGCTTCGGTTAGTTTGTGTTTTCCAGTGCCTTTCAGGCTACGAACGTGGTTTTTGCGCTTGCCTTGTCGCGTGGCCGCTAAGGCGTCAAAAAAGTCGTTTGCCCACTGCTTAACATCGTATTGCTCAACGCGACGTTGCATCACGGCCATTCGGCGCTGTTGCTCCTCAGGGGGCATCATGAGGGCAACGTTTAATTGGTCGGCTACCTCGTACTCATCCAATGGGTTTACCAGTAAGGCGTCGCCGAGTTCATTGGCCGCACCTGTAAGTTCACTAAGTAGCAAAACGCCCTGCTGATCCTGGCGCGTGGCTATAAATTCTTTGGCGACCAGGTTCATCCCGTCGCGGAGTGGGGTTATCATCGCCACATCGCAGGCGGTATAAAGGGCAATCAATTGGGGAAACGCCAAAGATGCGTAGCGGTACACGATTGGTACCCATGTCAATGTAGCAAACTTACCGTTTATGCGACCCACCGCCTGTTCGATCATTTGCTTCCGTTCCCAATAGGTTTGGATTTCGTCGCGCGACGGGACGACAACCAAAATAAAAACTAAATTACCTTTCCACTCCGGATGACTCTGTAAAAAGGCTTCTAGCGCATCCAGTCGCTGCATGACGCCTTTGGTGTAGTCGAGCCGGTCAACAGAGAAGATTATCTTGCCGGGATAGGATTTTTTCAGCTCATCGCGTTCGGAAACGACATCCGGTTGAGCGTAGGCATCGTGGTAAAGCCCGTAATTAATACCGATGGGAAAGGCCTGACACTGCACACCCCGATCCTGATAAAGAACCTTGGCCAGATTGTGCGACAAGCCTAAATTGAGACTGACTGACTGAAGAAAATGAATCAGATAGTCGTTCGTGTGGAAACCAATCAAATCGGCTCCTAACAATCCTTCCAGCAGGTAATCCCGGCATCGTCTGGGCAACAGCCGCAGTAACTCGTTGGAAGGAAAAGGAATATGCAAAAAGAAACCGATGGTTGCCTCTGGCTCGCGCTCGCGGATCAGCTGAGGCAAAGCCAAGAAATGGTAATCGTGCACCCAAACCATGTCGGTCGGTTTCAAATGTTCGATTACTTTTTCACAAACGGCCTGGTTGGCTGCCTGGTACGCTGTCAGGTATTCGTCGTGATAATCAACGAAGCCTGGAAAATAGTGGAACAGCGGCCAAAGCACGGAATTAGAAAAACCGTTGTAGAATCCTTTATTAACGGCCTTATCCAGAAAAACGGGTACGTATTCAAAATCATCGTTGACCAGGTGTTTGCTTTTCTCCCACACGCTCTGGGTAAAATCCGCACAACCAATCCAGATGGGCTTCTGCGATGATGCGCTCAGATCCAGCGATTTAACGGCGGTTACCAAGCCGCCCGCCGATGGCTTCAACGTGGTTGTTTTATTTTCCGTCTTGAAGGAAAAGGGCAAACGGTAGGAAATAATGATCAATCGATTGTTTTTCATAACGTTGTTGACATTGGCTGGTCTAAGTTAGCAAAACCAACTACTACTTTTAAGAAAGTATCTGTACAAAGGTTTGTTCGTGAATAGGTTAAATTTTAGTGGGTAATAAAGCTTCTGGTCCTGCGCTTTATCATCGATTATTTTTTTGTCGTAAAAGTTGATGGAAAAATAAGGGTGCACTAAGTGAATCAGTACGTTCGTCAAAAGCGGGAGTTTATGCTACCGGTTCATGCTTTGTACATCGGCAAGGGCGCTATCCAGACAGCGATGGAAATGCTCTGGCTCCTCGAAAATAGGGCTATGTGCCGAGTTGGAAAAAGAGAACAGGCGTTTACGCGGGCTTCGTACCTGATCGAAATAACGCCTGGCTGTTACGTAAGGCGTTTGGTAATCATGTGTTCCCTGAAACAGATAGTAAGGAACCTCAAGCGCGGGTGCTGTTTTATATAGGTCGGTGGCTACGACGGCTGGCCACAGATAACGCACACTTTTCATGGCACCGAATCCATAATAAATCTTGTCGAGCACTGTGTATTCGTTGAAAAGCAAAATACTTCGGATAAAAAGGGGGTAGAAATTGGCCCGGTACATACCACCGCCATAGGCGGCAACTAACTCACGCTGCCACATCAGGTAGTCCAGCCAGGCATCAGCCGGGTAGGGGGGAGGGCCTTGCCTTAACAGCCGGTTTACCTGTCGGCGTTCACCCCGTCTTCGGGCTTCGGCTAACACCCAATTATATGAAATCTGTTCTGCCTCCAGCTGGTTGGCAATCTGGCTTATGCTGAAATAAGCCGAAAACAATTCAGGCTGTTTCTGTACGGTGAGGATACCCAAAAATGTGCCCCACGAATGTGCCATGAGGTAGATACGAGGCTGCCGAAATCGCTTCGTTAACCACTGGCTTACGGCAACGGCATCATTGACAAAGGTAGAAACCCTAAATGTGCTGTCGAACACAGTGCCGTCATACGATTTGCCCGCTCCACGTTGATCCCAGTTGACAACAACAAACTTTTCTTCGAGCTCATGACCTACGAGCAGCGATGCTTCCGGTAAGCCGGGCCCACCATGTAGAAACAAAAGAACGGGTTTTGTACTATCGGCACCGCGCATCAGTAGCCACTGCGTAGTGCCGTTGATAGTTACCGCTTCGAGTTTGGCGATGCTACGGGGTAAGGGCTGGCCGTTGGTTCCCCGAATAGGCTTGGTCTTACCCGGACTAGTCCAGATCAGGAAGCCAACGGCCATGATCAACAGGAAAAAGACTATTCCACCGATTTTTTTCAGCATCTATACGATAGCAGACAAATTATACCGGTCGGCCCCTGCCTGCTTAGTGAACAGCTATAAATTGGTTTTAGCGTCAGACAGATGCTGTCCTAAAGAATCCAAATAAGCCCTTCGTTGAGTCATCAAGCCTGCTCCAATTTCAAAAAGGCCAAAAATAACATGGGGTAAGTAGACGCGGTCCGCAAAGCCAAAAAGCCAGGGTGACGCTGCCATGACCACCCCACTCATCACATCCATGCTCAAGTGAGCTGGCATTGGAATGACCTTGATAAAACCTCGCTCGTAATCGGTAAAGATCGAGTAGACAAGTGCTAGCGCACCCAGGACCACAGGCACCCACTGGGCGGCTGTTCCGTCGGCAAAACCAAACAGCCAGGGAGAAACCATAAATAAAAGGCCACTAAGATAGTCTAATATACCGTGGACCTTTGTTGGAATGAACTGCATTGTATTTGTTGTTTAGTGTTCCCATAAACAACGCCTTACAAGTTGTATAAGCTCATTCTGGCAGGCATTATGAGGATTCGGCTCCGGTCTGCAAGAAACTTCAAGGCGAATAATAAATTGCTGATAACATCAGTTTCAGACTTCTTGTGACTACTTTTCGCTGTTGCGTACTTACCTAACGCGTACCTTGAGCCATACTTGATCGTCTTCCCCGTTTTCAAATCCATTGTTTGGGGTTGAGTCAGGATCACTTACGGAGCTCGCACTGATTTGAGCCCGGTTAATCAGCGGTCCCTGTTGGTTCATTTGTAGTTGTAAGATAAGCTGAGCGCTCGCGCCCACTGGTAACGATGGTATCGTTTGACTGAGCACGCCGTTCTCCGCTGACCAGCCTGTTTCGCCGACCAGGGTTGTTTTGTCCGGCAGTGGATTGGCAATGCGCACAGCCTGAGCGGGCCGACCCCCGCTGTTGGTAACCGTAATGGTGTAACTGACCACCTCATTCAGTCGTGGCGTCAGGGTGCTAGCGCTCATTCGTAGACTTAAATCCGCTTTATCTGGTACTGCCGCCGGCTGATTAGATAAAGGATCAGGTAAGGACGTTTGGATTGGATTTGGCGATATGAACACCGCATCCCCCGCTGCCTGCGTACGAAAATCGATGGTTGCTGCGTCGTCCTGTCCATCTTCGGTGCCTGAATCCGGCTGGCTGTCGGGATCGGGTGCTGATGTCTCGATGAGCTGAGCGGCTAACCGATACGTCCCTTTTTGTAAGGGTCGCACATCAAAGTAAAACGTCGTATCGGATTGGCTTGACAGCTGAGTAACACTACCCGAAATCATTCCATTGTACAGCGTAAGCCCTCGGCTGTTGACAACCTGTACATGATCCGGCAATCGACATTCCCAGACGGCTCGGGTGGCACGGTCAGTCGTCGTGTTTCGTAGCTGTACGCTGACGCTGACCGACTGATCGAGATTGACGATCCGGCGATCCGTTTTTAATTGTAGGCTTAGATCGGTACAGCGGTTCTGGCAACAAACGGGCGATTCAGAGCTTGGTCGGTCCCATGCACCAACACCCCACTGGGCGCTCGCCGTTGGCCCCATCTCAATGGTGAGTTCGCCACCCCGCATGATCGTCTGATGAAGCAGATAAGCCTTGCTATACGGACGACCATTCAGCCACATGCGCTGAATATGGATGTTTGTTCGGCTATTGTTGCGAACCCGGACCGTAAAAGTGCGGCCCGAGCCAACATCTAGAACCGCTTCGTCGAAAACCGGACTGCCGAATACGTAAGCTCCGTTTGCCGGATTGACCGGATAAAAGCCAAGCGCTGAAAAAATGTACCAGGCTGACATCTGACCCGCGTCTTCGTTGCCACAAAGTCCATCCGGTCTGGATGAATAAAGACTGTCGAGAATGTAGCGTACTTTAGTTGCGGTCTTACCGGGTTGCCCTGAGTAGGCGTACAAGTAAGCAATGTGATGGCTTGGCTCATTACCGTGCGCATACTGACCAATCAGGCCCGTAATATCGGCTGATGCCTGATCGCCGAGATTCCCTTTCGCGACAAAAAGGGAATCCAGTTTACGATTAAAAGCCTCGTCTCCACCTAGTAGTCCAATGAGCCCTTCTACGTCGTGCGGTACCAGCCACGTGTATTGCCAGGCATTGCCCTCCGTAAAATCGCCTTGCTGGTGAAGCGATTCAAATTGACTGAACGGTGTTCGCCAACTTCCATCGGCTAGTCGTCCCCGCATAAACCGGGTTTGAGCATTAAAGTAGTTTACATAATTCTTCGATCGTTTAAGAAAATACGTGTAGTCGTCGGTACGTCCTAATTTGCAGGCTACCTGCGCTACGCACCAGTCATTGATAGCGTATTCCAATCCTTTAGAAACGCTTTCCGCTGTGGCGTCGGCCGGGATATAGTTTTTAGTCTTGACGTAATCCAAGCTACGCTCGTCCAGCATGGCTGTCGATTTCATGGCTTCGTAGGCCAGGTTATGGTCAAAACCACTGAACCCTTTCAGGCAGGCATCGGCTACCACCGGGATCGCGCTGTTACCGACCATCGTATACGTTTCATTGCCGACCAACGGCCAGATTGGCAGTTTTCCCTGCTGCTGGTGAATGGCCAACATACTGTTGATCATGTCGGCTACCCGGTCTGGCTGCCAGATCGTGAACAGGGGGTGCGTCGCCCGGTACGTGTCCCACAGGGAAAAGGTCGTCAGATTGGTAAACGACGCTCCGCGATAAACTCGCCCGTCCGTGCCGCGATAATCGCCGTTGTGATCGTTGAAGGCGAAGGGTTCGATCAGGCTATGATATAGCGCTGTGTAGAATACCTTCAATCGGTCCAGATCGCTGGTTCTGACCGCTATTTTGTTTAGCTGGCGATTCCAGGCTGTATCGGCCTGAGCCACCACCCGGTTGAAATTCCAATGTGGTAACTCCGCCTGTATGTTCGCCGAAGCATTGGCTATACTGACTGGTGAGATTCCTACTTTAACGCTTAGCTGATCCCCTTCCGTTGCCGCAAACGAAATGACGCCTTTGATGGCCGATCCTTTTGCCGAATCACTACCCATCGGTGTCTGATCATCGTACAGGCTGAATTGTCTAATGGGCCGGGAAAACACGGCGGTAAAATAAACCCGCTGGTGCTCTGCCCAACCCGCCGAGTAACGGTACCCCACCAGCGTCGAATCATTGATCCGTCTCAAGTAGGTGTCTTCCGTGCGGTCCCAGCCAATGCCTTGCTGGAGGTCGATCAGAACGTGCGCTTCCTGAGAACTCGGAAAGGTATAACGATGGAAACCGACTCGCTCCGTAGTTGTCAGCTCTACGCCGATATTATACCGTTGTAGCTGAACGGCATAGTAACCGGGCCGAGCCTTTTCACTCGCGTGCGTAAATCGGGAGGTATACCCACTCCGACTATCCTGAGTGGTTCCTTTCGTCAGTTTGACAGGACCCGTAGTCGGCATGAACAGGATGTCACCCAGATCGCCAATGCCTGTTTCGCTCAGGTGCATGTGAGAAAACCCGACGATCAGTGAGTCGGAATAATGGTAGCCGGACGACCAGTCCCAACCCTGAGACAGCTGAGTAGGGCCAAGCTGTACGGCCCCGAACGGCACATTCGCTCCCATAAAAACGTGACCGTGAAGATCGGTACCGATGAAAGGATCAACGTATTGAGTAAGGTTTGGCAAAGCGGGCGCTGGTGTCGATTGACCGCGTCCAGTTGTGAAGCTGATTGCCAACAGACAAAATACGCTTACTATACGTGTCAATCGGTAGTGTAAAAGACTTGGAATGGTAGATGGGTAAGGAAAAATGTGCATAGATTAAACACGAATAGCTTAAGCTGATCCGTCCGTGTAATTTAGTCATACTCCTGACCAGGGAATGAGCCGTAATTACCCGCCTACGATCGCTTTGAGAGATTTGCGTGAATAAATTTGTTACTACTTTATTTGTTGAGGCAAAATAAGAAAAGTATATTATTTATTAGTGTATATTTATTGTAAGTCAATTGGTTGAATTTAGTAATAATCATTAATGAATATAGTTCTGCTAGTACCAGTATACCGGTTTTCCATTAGCAAGTCAAATAAATACAGATAGACAAGGCGTATTGACGGCAACCTTGTAACAAACGAGCGTTACCAAAACATCCGCTAATGACTTTAATCTTATACCATTGCACCCTATTAAGTATAAGTATGACTATATAACTTTTCGAAGGGCCATTCACTCATTTTCTTTTTGATATAGGGTTTAAGGCGTCTAAATCAATATACGTTAGTTAACCAATAAGTTGTATTAAACCAAGTTCGTGCTTTTATTTGTAAAGGGAAACTACTCATTCAGAAATGGATGCGTAAAAATTACGCTGTAATATCCTCATCGAACCTAGCTGCCAATTCGAATCCTATGTTTGCTGGATCAATTAAAAGTCAATCGTTAAGCTTCATTGTTTTTCTGGTATTTGCCGGAAGCTTTATCACGGCACTTTTTTTCAAGGAAAATCAACTGTGGATGGATGAAATTCTGAGCTACTTGCTTATCTCAGATAGGTCATACACTCACCTCAACGGCGCGATTGTTAGCGGTTTCGAGCAGACCCCTCCTGTGTTCTTCAATCTCTACTGGCTGATCGCCCATGCCATCAGTCTGGACGTTGTTTTCCTCAAATCGGTATCAATCGTTTTCTTTGCCGCTACGCTAGCTTTATTTTTCCGCTACACCACCAAGTTGATCGGAAACCCCGCCATCAATTTCCTGCTCATCACCGGAGTCGCGGCATTTACGTACCTCAATATTACGCTGGCAAGTCAGATACGCTCTTACGTACCATTTCTATTTGTAACCTTTATTTATTTCACCATCATCCACCGATTAATTCAGCGACCCACTAGCACAGGCTTATTGGCGGCCCACATTGGCGTTGGATTGTTGATGACATTAACCCATAATTTTGGCTTATTTTATCTGGCCGCTGCCGGGGCATTTTTCGGGGTACTATGGCTGTGGTCAACCGACCAGCGGTATTGGTTTGTGCTGGGTTCATTCGGGGTGATCGGAGTGGTATGGCTGTTGGGCTGGTATCCGTTCTTTGCTGTGCAGGCTAAAACCGGTGAACCTCACTCGTGGATTCCGTTGCCTGACGTTATGACTTTTTTCCGGGTTGTAGGCGAACTACAGCCGACGGTTTCGAACAAACTTGAAGAAAGCACTGGCAAGCTACCGCTGGTGGCAATACTGCGCTTCGCGGGATTGATCGCCTTGTTTCTTTATATCGCTGTGCCGAAGATACGGAAAGGGTACAAGGCTGCCGTGGCTGATCCGGCCTTTATGCTTTACCTGCTGTCGGGCTTTATCTACGCTGCCACGATCACAATTACGCTGGCTGTCACGTTCTTACACACTTCGCTCTTTATCAGCCGATACCTATGGCCTAACCATTTGTTGGTTATTTATCAGTTGATTTATGCGTTTTATTATTTTGCCGGGTCCCGTATTACCGGTATCTCCGGTCAGCGCGTGAATGGCCTGGATCGACTGAAATGGGTACTGCCGGTATATATGCTTGGCCTAACATTTTTTCTGTTCTACCAGAGCCGAAAACTCGTGCTGACGCCCGCATCGGTAATGGCTTATGTCGATCAACTGGACAAAAAAGCACCTGTCTTTCTAGAGTCATCACTCAATTTCCTGCCTATCTGGTACTATAACCGTGACCGGCCCATTCATTTTCTGCTGGATTACGAATCGGCATTTGATCCGGATAACGATCCTGGCGCTACAGTCGGTTACCATACACTATCAGCGGTAAAAGCGCAGTATAATGTGGGGGCTGTTATGCCAGTCGTTGACTTCAACAAGGAACAGGTTCCGCATTTTTATGTGGTCGATGAAGAATGGAATTACCAGATCGAACGGTTTATCCAGAACAAATCTGTTAAGGTAGTTAGCAAAATACCGACCACTTTAGCTGGTTTTACGATTCTGGAATGTGTCTTCACGGGTTCTGACTCGAAGGTTGCCGAAGCGGCAGGGCAGACGCCAGCCGAACAGAATTTATAGAGTTGGCAACAATGCCTATAGTGTTAGGATCTGAGAGGGGCTACTAACAGTTGAACAACGCTTTGGATTAATAGCACGCAGGAAACGGGTTAGTGAGTAACCGCCGAAAAGTCTTGTCTGCTCTTTCAAATGCGTTAACTTGTGCCCATGAAACAGATCTTGTTGTGCGTAACGGCACTCTTACTTTTCGGCAGAGGGGGCCAAGCCCAGTCCAGCAACGCCCCTTTAGCAAAGCCCCTGCCACGCATTGCCATTGCTGGTTTAGGCATTGAGTCCAGCACCTTTTCGCCCGCTGTTACCCAAGAAGAAGCTTTTCATGCCCGATATGGTCCGGAAGTGTTCAATGCATATCCGTTCATGATGCCTATTGCACCGCTTCGCAAACAGGCGACCTGGCTTCCAGCGATTGTCGGTAAATCGTTGCCGGGGGGCGCTGTAACGCGGGAAGCGTATGAGTCGCTCGTCCATAAAACATTGGATACGCTTAAAAAATACGGACCCTACGATGGTCTTTATTTTGATATTCACGGGGCCATGAGTGTACAGGGACTCGATGATCCGGAAGGGGATTTGATAACCCGTATCCGAAATGTAGTCGGCTACAAAACGATAATTTCTACATCAATGGATTTGCACGGTTGCGTATCCTGGCGACTGGCTCAACATTCGGATCTAATAACCTGCTATCGCATGGCCCCGCACGAAGACGCGATGCAGACAAAAGAACGGGCGGTAGTCAATCTGCTGGAACGAATCAAAAGCGGTAAAGGAAAACCGGCTTATAAAGTCTGGATACCTATTCCAATTTTGCTGCCGGGTGAACAAACCAGTACCCGTATCGAACCGGGTAAGAGCCTATACCAACAGGTTGCGCCGTTGGCCGACAACCAGGAGGGTATTGTCGATGCGGCTATCTGGATCAGCTACGCCTGGGCCGACGAACCCCGGAATCATGCGGTGGTGATGGCCGTTGGTGACGATAAGGCTAAAGTGGCTAGCGCTGCCGAAAAGTTAGCGCGTGCTTTCTGGGATGTGCGGGCGAAATTTGATTTTGTTGCTCCAACGGGTACATTGGATCAGGCGCTGGCAAAAGCCTTAGCCAGTCCGAAGCATCCGTATTTCATCAGTGACACAGGCGACAACCCGACTGCCGGTGGTGCGGGCGACGTTACCTGGACGCTTACCCAAATCTTAGCACGTCCGGAATTTCAACGCGCTGATGGCCCCTCGTTAATTTATGCGTCAATTCCTGGTCCGGAACTGGTAAAAAAAGCGCTTGCAGCCGGCGTTGGCGGGCATGTGGAAGGTACAGTGGGAGCCGCTGTTGATGCTCGCTTTGCCCCACCTGTTATGCTAAAAGGAACGGTAGAATCTATCGTAAAAGGTGACAAGGACGCGGAAGTGGAAGTAGCGGTCAAAGTCGGAAGTGTTCACGTCATTGTCACGCAAAAACGTAAGCCTTACCACAAGGAAAAAGATTTTACCCAACTCGGTCTAAACCCACGAAAATCTGACATCGTGGTGGTCAAAATTGGGTACCTGGAACCGGAGCTGTATGCCATGCGGGCCGACTGGATCATGTCGTTAACACCAGGGGGCGTTGATCAGGATTTGTTTCGGTTGCCTTACAAGCGGATTAAGCGTCCGATGTTTCCGCTCGACAAAGACATGAAAACGCCGGATTTGTCCGCTCAGTTTGTGCCTGTATCTGGGGTAAATAAATAGGTTATAAACCCATCAGAGCGTAACTCAAGGGCGTTGAGGAAGGCTAGAATCCTTCCTCAATAGCATATTTGTCAGGGAGTATAGGCTCATAGCGTTTCTTACAAATGGTCGAAGTCATTCGCTCTAAAGCACTTCGGGCAATTACGGGCTGAATGCCAACCTGACCACATAATTCGTTGATGTTCCGCAGCCCTTTCTGCATGAGAATTCGTTTTAGCAGTCGAACGCGTTCGTCCCGGATTTCGCCATAGAAAGCGTCGGGGCGGATGCTCCGGTCAAGATAGCTCTGACTGAACGCTAGATCGTGACCACCGTTGGGGGCGTCTTTGCTAGCCTGTGCAATCATCCACAAGAGAGCATTGTCAGAAAGTCCGGTATCGGCGTAGCCACCACCCACGTTGCTGTGAATGCCGGGAAACCAGACTTGCCGTACGACCTGCGTGTCAGAATGGCTCCACAACGTTGGACTGAATGGCCTGCGATTCTCGTCAATGGATAAGGCATGGTAGGCGGCTTTTATGCGGCTGTTCAAACTCACATCCAGAAAGCGGTACTTGCCTAACAGCGTATCACTAATCCATTTCTGAGTAGCTTCGCTCATTAGCTGGCGGGGCAGTAACAAGGGAATACCCAACGAGCCCACCGTATCCCAGACCCCGAGCATTTCAATGGTAACGTCGTAGCAGTCATGTGTGCTTCGGTAGTGCTCAACGGAGTTTGAGTCTGGGTTTTCCTTCAACTTCAGGTAAGCGTCACGCAATTCGTTCAAATGTTGGGAAGACTCATCCGCTTTACGCGCAGATTGGGCAGCGGGCCGGTTTTGTTCGGTAGTGATTGGCGGTTTATCCGTGTGCCGACTCAACAATTCCGGCATAGTCAGCGATTTATCCAAGCCAAATTTACCGATCAATCCGGCCACGCTCCGAACGGTATACGCTCCCCGGCTGAACCCAAACAAGTATATCTTGTCGCCCGGCTGATAGCGCTCGGCAATAAATTGGTAGCACTGAAAAATGTTGTGAAGCAAGCCCGCTCCGGTTAGGCCGCCCAACCAACGGTCGAATCCTTTACCCGTTCCGACACCCATATCGTAAAAAATGTCTTTCTGGTCGGGGGCTTTAGCTAGCGCCAAGGCTCGGGCAATTTTGACGACATTCGTTGGTACCAGGCTACCTCGGTCGAGTTGCTCGGGATCATTCCAGGTGCCGTCTGAACAGACAATGATTTTTTTGCTCATGGCCGATTGCTTTTATTGGCGAAAGCTAAAGTGAGTCCGTTTCTCTGCCCCCGATTATTGAGCCATCGTGACTACTCTTTACTAATCGGTAAGCAGGCTGAACGAGTGTTCATCGAGGGCAGGCCGTTTCACCCATTCGTCACTTGGCCACAAAAAAGTCGGAGTGCCGGTTTCAATAAACCGACACCCCGACTTTTTTACAATCTGGCACTTAATCTCCTTAGAATCGGTACGATACCGTTGCGGTGAACTGCCGGGGAGGAATTGGCATGATACTGTACCGGTCGTGGATCAAATAGTTCAGGGCATTCGTGATGTTCGACACTTTAGCCAGAACCGATACTTTTCGGAAGCCATAACCGGCAGACAAGTCAACGGTTGTAAAGCCTGTCAGCGGAATCAGACGGCTGAATGCAGGTGTCTGACCGTACTGGTTATTATTACCACCATAGCGGTTGCCGGTGTAGAAAGCAGAAGCACCCAGCTTTAAGCCCCGCAAGGGCGACCGATCAAACGTGTAGAAAATGGTAGCATTAGCCGTATGAGCAGGGTTGTTGGTCAACCGCTCTCCTTCGATGGGCGAGCCTTTCACCAACGAGGCTTTGGTATACCGCATGTAGTTGTACCCGTATCCGGTGATGAAATACAGGTTTTTGGATAGGTTACCTGTAAAATCAATCTCCAGTCCATCGCTGGTGGTCTGCCCGGTAAACTCTTTCACGTTCGCATCGGCATTCGGAGTGCCATCGGCTTTTGTCGGAGCCATCTGAGCCAGATCGCTGTTGACAATGTGATAAACGCCGACGTTTGCCGTGATCCGTCCATTGAATAGCTCATTCTTGACACCCGCTTCAAACTGATCGACAATTGACGGCTTCAGGAGTTGACCGTAAATATCGACTCCACTATTGATGGTGAAGTTGTTGGCGTAGCTACCAAAAAATGACGTGTTGCGGGTTGGTTGGTAGAGTAACGCTACTTTAGGTGAAAAAGCGGCATCGGTTTTCGTTTCAGCGGTTCCGCGCGTTTCGGCTCCGGTCAACAAGTTGAGAATCGTAGTCTGAACGGTCTTTTGTTGTGACCAACGAACACCAGCCAGTACTTTTACCTTGTTCGAGAGGCTGATTAAGTCCTGTACATAAATCCCGTTCCGAACCGAAGGAGACGTTGTTTTGCTAGTCCCAATTGCATCCGGGATGTCAGTGCGCGTCTCGTACAGATTTGGATTGAGGATGTTGATCTTATCGTAGGCTGTTTTGCCAGCTCCGTAATTGATTGTAAACGAGTTGCTGACACTGACAACGCCGACCACATCGCTACCAACCAGCAGTTGGTGACCAATTGATCCTGTGCTGAATCTGCCGTTCAGATTGACCTGTCCGGTGTAATCCTGCTCACTGGTGAGCGTGCGGCTGAGCGACCGTGTCCAGTCTCCGTTAGGGGCCACATTGTTGTTCGGTACACCCGCACCGAATGCGGTTACGTTCGTACCCTGAGCTGATCCGATGACGGTTAGTTTCCAATTTGTATTGAACGCGTGATCGATATTCAGCGAGCCAGACGTCTGATTGACATTGTTGTATGCCCAGTTTGTGTTGATAAAGCGCGAACGGGGAACGTCTGGAATAATAGCATCCTGGTTTTGGTTCAGCGAGCCAATACCGTTATCCGGTGTCAGATTCGATTTCAGGTAATCACCTTGCAGTAAAACGGTAGTCTTCTGACCAAGCTTATACAATAACGATGGGTTAACGTAAACGCGCTCCGTCTTCACAACATCCCGGTAGCTATTCGATTTTTCGTAAGTACCAACGACCCTAAACGCTAGGTTTTTGGCAATTGGACCATACAAATCGATGATAGGTTTATAAAAACCGAAGCTGCCGACCCGCATGGAAACTTCACCTCCAAAATCGAAACGTGGTTTCTTTGTAACCATGTTGATAATCAACCCGCCCGATACGTTGCCATAAAGCAAAGCCGAACTACCTTTCAATACTTCAACGGATTCCAGCGTGCTGGCTTCGGGGAAGCCCATGGTGTTCGAGATAACGCCATTCTTGAAGATATTTCCGCCAGCACCCGCAATACCAATGCTGTAGCCACGGGCCGAAAATGTCTCCGCGACACCACCCCGCTGTTGCGTCAATGATACACCACTGACATTTTTCAGAACATCGCCCAGACGAGACGCCTGTTGATTGGTAATCACCACGTTACTGACAACGCCCGTCATCTGGGGTAAGTCCAGTGGCGCAATACCTGCTTTGCCGAGATTAACTACTTGATTATTACCCGTAACCTCAACTTCGCTCAGCTGCGAGGTACTTTCAGCCAATGAAAAATCGCTGGTCGTTGTTTGTCCAGCCTTTACGGTAATCGTTTTCTCCTGATTTTGAAGACCTACAAAGGTAATCTGTAACGTGTATGAACCGGGGTTAACATTCTTTAGCTGATACGTTCCGTCTTCGGATGTTATCGTACCTCTGCGTGCTTCTTTCAAGCTAACGTTTACAAAAGCGGCCGGATTACCGTCACTCGTTTTGACTACGCCACTCACCGAGCCATGCGACTGGGCTATCGCTGTCAGGCAAGTTAAGACTAGTAAAGAGGATAGGAAGGCACTGTATAAATGTTTCATTTATTTAGACTTATTTTAAACTGTGGCAAAATTAGTTCCGATTTTTTTCGCTCCAACCTACCGTTTTAAATACTTTAATTAATTATAAAACTTAGTGAAATAGTTAACTTAAAATCACGTATGTATTGGTGTGAATAATTTGTATTATAGCCGCATAGCATAGATACTCTATGAAATTAAATGGAATATAAAGTTCTGAATGAAAGCTCATTGACTTTGATAGGTAAAATTTGGGCGTATGATTATTACAAGTTATTTTGTATAAACTATCTGACATTTATACTCTTATTGTCGTTCAAAAATCAATTGAAATTTCAGTAAAAAGTTTGTTCATAAATTAGCTATTATTTCTATTAAATCTCAATTAAAATTGAAGCCTGTTTTCTATGCGTTATTCTTGTCTTTCTCTGTGAAAAGTCAGCTGTAATGTCGACTGAAAATCTGTATGATTATAACAGATAGCCATTCTCATTGACCGATGTCGTGGGCAGCGCCAAAATATTCAGCATCAAACGATATTTATTGATCTTATTTAGACTTAATCTTATTAATTTTGCCCTCGATTCATACTTTCCTTGAATTTAACCACCTGGTCATCTGATCTTCATTTAAGTGCGTCAGCATGAAAAAACTAGCGATTGCCCTTTTTACCGTCATTACCTTATCTGCACAGGCACAAAAAAATGTGCTTCTGGATCAGGCATTCTGGCAAAATCAGCCTGATGCCAATCAGATCAAAGCAGAAGTAGAGAAAGGGAACAACCCTTCCCAGCTTAATCCAATGAGTTTTGATCCAGTCGTCATGGCTATCAATGCGGGCGCTTCGACGGAATCGATCAAATACCTGTTGTCGCAACCCGGTAACGATGTCAACAAGCTTACTCATGATGGGCGTATCTATCTGCATTGGGCTGCTAATCGGGGTAACGTGGAAATTATGGAGTACCTGATTTCGAAAGGTGCCAAAGCTAATGTGGAAGACAGCCACGGTATGACTGTGCTGAACTTCGCAGCTGCCGGTGGTCAACCCAATACCCAGGTGTATGAATTATGCATCCGGAACGGTGCTGATCTCAAAAAAGACCTTAACCACGATGGGGCAAACGCTTTGTTGCTGGCCATTGCCAATGACAAAGAGCTTAAGCTAGCGGATTATTTCGTATCAAAAGGATTAAGTCTGAAAAGCACGGATGCTGCTGGCAACAATGCATTTAGCTACGCGGCCCGGGGGGGAAATATCAACACCATGAAAACGCTGCTGGAACGGGGCGTGCCCGCTCAGGATAATGCGCTGATCATGGCAAGTCAGGGCGGACGTCGGGGTACGAATACCATTGAGGTATTTCAGTACTTGATGAGCCTCAACATCAAACCGACCGTGACGAATAAAAACGGAGAAAATGCTTTGCACGCTATTGTTCGTAGACCTCGGCAAAACGAAATCGTTCAGTTCTTTTTAGACAAAGGCGTCGATGTGAATCAAGCCGATGAAGAAGGTAATACGCCATTCATGAATGCTGCTGCGTCGAATCGGGATGTTGCTGTACTTGAGATGCTGACGCCTAAGGTGAAAAACATCAACCAGGCTAACCAGAAAGGCGTAACCGCTCTGGCAATGGCTGTAAAAGGTAATTCGTCGGAAGTGGTAAGCTATCTGTTAAGCAAAGGTGCTGATGTTAGCGTGACCGACAAAAGTGGTGATAACGTAGCTGCTTACCTGATGCAATCCAATACCATGAGCAACGGCCCACGTCCGGAGGGCAGTGCAAGACCCGAAGGCGCACCAAAAACGGATGAATTTGCTGCTAAACTAAAACTGCTTCAGGATAAGGGGCTAGACGTGAAGGCTCCGCAAAAAAATGGCAATACGCTGTACCACCTGGCGGTTGCTAAGAATGATATCTCGCTGGTGAAACGGCTGGAACCCCTCCAGATCGACGTGAATGCCCGAAATAAAGAAGGCATTACCGCTCTGCACAAAGCGGCCATGGTATCGAAAGACGATGCGATGATGAAATACCTGTTGTCGATTGGTGCCAAGAAAGACATTCCTACCAACTTCAAAGAAACCGCTTTCGATCTGGCCAGTGAAAATGAATCACTGACCAAAAATCAAATATCTGTTAACTTCCTGAAATAGTATATGTCTTTTTTGCCTAAAATGGGCTTGCTGGCTTTGGTCTTAGCATTTGCTCGTCCTTCTGCTTCGCTAGCTCAATCCGCTTCCAGCCAGTACAAGTGTATGATCCAGATGACCAATTACATGGGCGAGGGAGCGTACATTGTTGTCTCACTTATCAATGGAAAAGGCGCTTATGAGAAAACCTTGTATGTGCTTGGCTCTGACAAAAAATGGTATCCTGATGTAAAGGAGTGGCATAAAGCGTTGGGTAAAAAAACGCCCAACATCAGCGCTATAACCGGGGCATCGGTAGCCGGTGGAGACCGTAGCGTGACCGTGCTGGATATCGACAATTCAAAGATTAACAAAGATTACAAATTGCGGTTTGAAAGTGCCGTAGAGGATAAAAAGTACTACGTAAAAGACCTGGAAATTCCTCTGACCTCAGAAGCACTCTCGGCCAAAAGTGAAGGTACGGGCTACATTCGCTACGTGCGCTTTAGCCCAACTACTAGCAACTAAGTTGCTTTCCCCCATCTATGACCATTTCTGTCTGGAGATACAGCCACTTAGCCCTGGCTGTATCTTCTTTTCTTTTGCTGTTACTGGCTTCTGTAACGGGTATAATTCTGGCGTTCGAACCGGTATTGCAAAAAAGTCAGCCGTACCGTTCCGATCAGTTTGAGCAGCTTACCCTGGCTCAGACGCTGCCGGTTTTGAAGAAAAACTATTCCGAAATCAGTGAATTAAGCATTGATGCCAACGGCTTTGTACAGATCAATGGGAGCGATGCCGATGGTAAAAACCTGACCGCTTACGTAGATCCACAAACGGGTAAAGTGCTGGGTACGCCCAGCAAACAAAGCGAATTTTTTCAATGGGTTACTTCGCTTCATCGTTCGCTGTTTCTGCATGAAGCCGGGCGTTTTTTCATTGGATTGACCGCGTTTCTGCTTTTGCTGATCACGGTTTCCGGTACCATGCTGATCATTCAGCGTCAACGGGGGGTGAAGCGTTTTTTCACGCGTATCGTACGAGACAACTTTGCTCAGTATTACCACGTTGTGCTCGGGCGACTCTCGCTAATTCCAATACTCATTATTGCGCTCTCCGGTACGTACCTGTCACTAGCCCGATTCGAACTCATTAAGACGGAGAAAATTAGTCCTAAAGTTGATTTAGACGCTATTCAGTCAAAACCCCTGCGAAAACTAGCTGATTTTCCCCTCTTTAAAAGTACCAGGCTTTCGGAGGTGCAAAGTATCGAGTTTCCGTTTTCAGAAGATGTTGAGGATTATTACATCCTAAAGCTTAAGGACCGCGAGCTGACGGTCAATCAACTGACGGGTGACATCCTTAGTGAAGATCGGTATCCGACTGCGGTTTTGCTGACCAACCTGAGTTTGAACCTACACACGGGCCGGGCTAGCGCGGTGTGGGCGGTCGTACTTGCTCTGGCCGCGGGAAACATCCTCTTCTTTATTTATTCCGGGTTTGCGATCACCTGGAAACGGCGATCCAACCGCGTAAAAAACAAATATACCGCCGACCAGAGCCGATTCATTATTCTGGTTGGATCGGAGAACGGCAGTACATTTCGGTTTGCCCAACTCGTTCACGAACAACTGCTTAAGCAAGGACATAAATCGTTTCTGACTGAGTTCAACAGTTATACTGTTTTTCCCCAGGCAGAATACTTAGTTGCCATAACGGCGACGTACGGACTTGGTGATGCTCCAACCAACGCCAAACGGTTTGCTTCGCTTGTTGAGAAGTACCCCCAATCACAACCGGTTCGCTATTCCGTTGTGGGTTTTGGGTCGCGTTCTTACCCCGATTTCTGTCAGTTTGCCTTTGAGGTGAATCAGTTGCTTTCCCGGCAGCAATGGGCCACTCCGCTTGTGGATATTCATACGGTCAACGATAAATCGCCAGAAGACTTTAGTTTATGGGCCGAAGCCTGGTCTCAGCAAACAAACATACCCATCACGGTCAAGTCAGATTTGCTGAAGGTACCCGCCCCCCGTTTCGAAACGCTAACCGTAACCGACACGGTGTATACTGCTGAACCAGATGGAACCTTTCAAATCCGATTTCGGACTCAACGTCGACGGAGTGTTGCATCAGGTGACTTGCTAGCTATTTATCCGGCGAACGATCACCGAGAGCGACTTTATTCAATTGGTGTCGTTGAAAAAGATATTCAGTTAAGCGTTCGATTGCATCCGAATGGAATAGGTTCGGGCTTTTTGCACCGGCTAACGACTGGAGAAACCATTCAGGCCCGCATCGTAGACAATGACCATTTCCACTTTCCGGAGAAAGCTTCGGCTGTAGTCATGATTGCTAACGGGACTGGTATTGCGCCATTTCTGGGGATGATCAGCCAGAACAAACAGCAAGTCCCGTGTCATCTATACTGTGGTTTTCGTGAGCGCGCGTCGTTTTCTCTCTACCAGGATTTTTTAGTGGCAAATCAGTCGGCGCAAAAGCTCACAAACCTAAAGATTGCTTATTCGCGGGAAGGCGACAAGCAGTACGTCAGCGACTTGCTTGCCGTTGATACTGACCTACTCACTAACGTACTCGCTGCCAACGGTGTACTGATGCTTTGTGGATCACTTGCCATGCAGAAAGATGTACTTGAGTTGTTAGAATTGGTCTGCGAAAAGAGGTTGGGTAAGAGCGTCAGCTTCTATCAATCACACAGTCAGATTCTGATGGACTGTTACTAGATAGTCGCATGGAATAGCGTCATTGGAGAAGAGAAAGGCTACTGGCAAACTGGCAACCTCAGAATTTAGCCCAAATACTTATCGGTGTGTAATCGTAATCATCCAGTTTATTCCATACTGGTCGGTTACCATACCAAAAATATCTCCCCAAAATTGCTTGATCAGAGGGGCGGTTATCGTACCATTTTCGGAAAGTTTGTCGAAGTACGCTTTTAACTGGGCTTCATCCGAACCGCCTAGCGATAAGCTGAACGTACCTGAACTTTGAGGTCCCGAACGATATGGGTTATCACTAGCTAGCAGCACGATGGCTCCGTCCAGCTTTGCGTACATAATCATATTTTTTACCTCGTCGCTATTTGCTTTCGGATCTTGATGCGCATTGGCGGGACCATCGCCAAAAGCAGACATTGTTAGTTCGCCACCGAAAACCTGTTTGTAAAACACCATCGCTTCCCGGCAGTTTCCGCCAAAGAATAGATGTGGGTTGAGCGTTACTGTTGATTGAGACATAGATGTTTAGAAGCGGGTTACTATATGGTGCATAAGCTGAGTGGATATTACAAAAGTAGCGCGTAACTAAAAGATTGGTTGAAGCTCTACGTTGCAATACCCACTGAACTGCTGTTTATGGCTATGCTTCTAAACCTGAACTATATTTTTTAGTAGCATAGGCCTATCGCGAAGTAACGACGCCTTAAAGAGTGGGAACGGCATCTTTAAACCGATAAATCGCCAGGTTTGGCTCTAGATCGTCGAGCGAAACCTGCATATCTTTTAGTGCTCCATTGGAAAGGTCATATACCCAGCCATGCACTTTAATGTCTTTGCTTCCGAAGAGCCGTCTTTGTACAAACGACAGCTTCATCACGTTCAAACACTGTTCCCGCACGTTCAATTCGACCAGCCGACGATGTCTTGCTTCGGGATCTTCAATGGCGTCAAGCTCATCGCGGTGGATACGGTAAACGTCCTGTATATTACGAAGCCAGGTGTTCATATAGCCAAAATCATCGTGGGTCGTAGCCGCTTTAACGCCACCGCATCCATAGTGTCCACAGACAATGACGTGCTTCACCTGCAAACTCTCGACGGCATACTGCAACACGGCCAGCGAACTGATATCGTTGTTTGGAACCAGATTGGCAATGTTACGATGGATGAATACATCTCCTGGTTTGATACCCATAAACGCATCGGGAGATACCCGGCTGTCTGAGCAACCGATGTAAAGAAAGTCGGGAGCCTGGCTTTTAGCCATGTCAGAGAAATAGGCAGGATCGAGGTCCAATTGCTTCTGTACCCATTCTATGTTGTGACTGAACACCTGATCGTACAAACTCATAATTTTTTCGTTTTAGGGGTAAAACTAATAAAAAAGACTTTTCTCAACAGCCTTTGCTCACTGGTCCATTTCTATGGCAGAATAAGCAAACCTGCTTAGTTGTATAACTTATTAGTTGTGAAAAATGCTATAAATTCTTTTGATCAAGTAACTGAAAGCAATTATAAAAGCGGTTGTGCACTAAAACAATAGCCTTACGCAAAGCAAGCTTTTGTGGTTATAAATTGCTCACGATCAATTAAAGAGTGAGGTTCTTCAAACCTAGCTTTCGGGAAGAATAAATCTGACCGCTATCGGTAATCAGGATATAGGTGTAATTGGGGTATTTATTAATTAACTTCAAACCGGCATCTTTTCCGAGCACCATCAGGGAGGTGCTGAATCCATTGGCCGTTTCGGCGCTAGGCCCAAAGACGGTAACGCTACTAACTCCGGTTGCCGGATAACCCGTGCTTGGATTGATGATGTGCGCATAGCGTTTGCCGTTGAACACAACAAACTTTTCGTAACTGCCAGATGTGACTACCGCACTCTGGCGTAGCGGCACCACCGCAAAAAGGGTGTCTCTGTGAAGTGGGTTTATGATGCCAATGGTCCAGTCGCTTCCATCCGGTTGTTTGCCCCAGGTGCTCATATCACCCGAACCATTGACGATACCAGCCTTTATTCCACGTGCCAGCATCATGTCGCGGCAACGGTCGGCGGCATATCCCTCGCCCAAAGCACCGAAGCCAATTTTCATGCCTTTGCGTTTGAGAAAAATGGTGCCGTGTTTCTTGTCCAGAATGATGTTTTGGTAGCCAACTTTTTCAACTGATTTTTTGATGGCTTCGGGGCTGGGCATCTCCGTCATCGAACCGTCGAATTTCCATATCCGATCCATAGCGGCAAAGCTAATGTCGAAGGCGCCCTTCGTGATGTTGGAAAAATGTAAAGCCCGTTCCGTCAACGCAAATACCTCGGGATCAACCCGAACTGGCCCGATGCCCGCATTTGCGTTAACCTTCGAAATTTGACTGTCTGCTTTCCAGTCTGAGATCAGGTTCTCGATTCGTGTCACTTCGGCAATCACAGTGTCGATATGTTGCTCGGCTGCCAGCGAATCAGCCGCGACGATGGTGATGTCGAATCGGCTTCCCATCAATTTGACGGTTCGTTTGCGCGCAACCTGAGCAGAAGCTCCGAAGCAAGACAGAATCAGCAACAAAACAAGTACTTTTTTCATGGCGCTAAAATCGGAAGTATCGGGGTGGGTATGCAACAAAAACACGTCATTGCTGCTATTTATGTATCCGAACGGATTACCAGCACTGGTTTTGGCTGATTGAGTAAGCAAAATTTCTACCTTTACGTCGTAGGCGTTTTTGTCGTTTACGATAAAAACATATTATTATACTAACAAGTTTTAACTTTTGGTTGGAGCAGGTTGGGTACATAAACTCTAGATGCGTTAAAGATGGAAAGTACATTTTATCAGTTATCGGCCAGAACACCGAAGGGGGCAACTATACCTATGGCTGACTATAAAGGCAAAGTGGTGCTTATCGTCAACACCGCCACCCAATGTGGCTTAGCTCCGCAGTTTGATGGTTTGGAAACACTCCATCAAAAATACAAGGACAAAGGACTGGTTGTGCTTGGTTTTCCCTGCGATCAGTTCCGGGGGCAAGAGCCCGAAAGTAATGAAACCGTTGAGCAGGTTTGCAAACTCAACCACGGAGTCACGTTCCAGCTCACTGAAAAGTGCGACGTGAACGGACCTCAAACACAACCTGTTTTTCAATACCTGAAAAAAGAGTTAGGCGGATTCCTGGGGAGTGGCATAAAATGGAACTTTACCAAATTTCTGATCGACAGACATGGACAACCGTACAAACGATACGCACCCATCACCAAACCCGAAGCAATTGAAAGCGATATTCAAAAGCTGATTTGAGGGTAAGCGAAAGACATCGTTTTGTCCAGATAAAATTTGAATTCGTATCACTTTATGTCTGCTTGTGACCTACACTTCCACATAAGGTCTTAATTTCTGCTATGCCTTTTTGAGTACTTTTACCAGAGAAAAAGTAATCCAAGATTAATGAATAATCCACTCTCTTCGGCTGAAGAAGGGGAGCGGTTGGCGGCCCTGGACAGTTATACTATATTAGATTCTTTACCCGAACAGGACTACGAAGATATTACCCTGCTTGCCTCCCAAATCTGTCAAACACCCGTTGCGCTCATTAGTTTGGTGGACGCAGAGCGGCAATGGTTCAAGTCAAACAGGGGTTTATCCTTCCGTCAGACTCCGCGTAATCAATCGTTTTGTGCGCAGAATCTTGTCAATTCAGCCGGCCCTCTGATCGTTGAAGATGCCCGGCTGGATGACCGCTTTCGGGCTAATCCGTTAGTGACAGGAGATCCTCATATTGTCTTTTACGCCGGTGA
Organism: Spirosoma oryzicola; assembly: GCF_021233055.1. Classification (NCBI taxonomy): domain Bacteria; kingdom Pseudomonadati; phylum Bacteroidota; class Cytophagia; order Cytophagales; family Cytophagaceae; genus Spirosoma; species Spirosoma oryzicola. The sequence continues at coordinate 45,603 of NZ_CP089541.1, forward strand.
GCCTTTAGTGGATGAAAATGGGATGGTTCTTGGTTCATTGTGCGTCCTGGATTCTCAAGTGCGCCAACTTGATGCCGGACAACTGACTGCGTTGAAGATTTTGGGCAAGCAGGTGGTGAATCTGCTAACCGCACGCCGGAAAGCGCTTCAGGAAACGATGCTACGTCGGCAGCTACAAGCGAGTGAAGCCCGCTTCCGATCCCTGATCGAACAGTCACCTGTCGCTATTTGTCTGTTTGTTGGTCGTGATATGCACATTGAGATTGCAAACGACCAGATGATTCAGTACTGGGGTAAGGGTAACTCGGTGCTGGGTAAAACACTCCGAGAAGCCGTACCTGAATTAGAAGATCAGCCTTTTCTGACAATCCTCGATCAAGTGTATACCACTGGTGTGCCCTATGTAGGACGAAGTATGCGGACTGACTTAGTCGTTAATGGCATTCTAAAAACCAGCTATTTCGACTTCACGTATCAGCCCATTCGTGATGCCAACGATGCCATCTACGCAATTATGGAATTAGCCATTGACGTAACCGAGGAGATAACGTTGCGTCAACAGTATCAGCACACACAAAAAGCATTGCAGAATGCCGTTGACTTGTCACAACTCGGCATTTGGAAGATAGACGTGGCTACGCAAACTGCCGAGTTTTCCAAGGTTGTAGAGGATTGGGTAGGGAGTACAGAACCATTGACACTGCAAGCCGCCATCTCGGCGATTGATCCGGAGGATTTGCCCCAATTCGAAGCGGCCTTTCGACAAGCGCAGTTTATAGAATCGGGTGGAAAACTTGAAGTAGAGTACCGATTAAAAAATAACACGTCTGGCCAGGTTTACTGGCTGCATTCGATGGGCCAGACCGAATTCGATGATAAAGGTAATCCCGTTTCGATTTTTGGTTTTAGCCGGGATGTTACCCAGGATCGGGCGCTTCAACTTACGCTGGAAAACCAGGTGCGCGAGCGTACACAGGAGTTGTGGCATGCTAATCAGGATTTACAACGCTCAAACGCCAACCTGCAACAGTTTGCCTACGTGGCCAGCCATGATTTACAGGAGCCCTTACGCAAGATTCAATCCTTCAGCACGCTTCTGACCCAGCAACTGGATGGTTATCAGGATGAATCGGTAATGGATCACTTGCAACGCATCACCCGAGCCGGGGCTCGTATGTCTACGCTGATTAAAGATCTGCTTACCTATTCTCGCATCGAAACGCGAAGGCAAGCCTTTAGCCAAGTTTCTCTAGGTTCCATTGTGGAAGGAGTGCTGTCAGTGCTGGATTGGGAGATCCAACAACAAGGAGCGACCATATTGGTTGATGAACTTCCCGTCGTGAAGGGCGATACCATGCAATTAAGCCAACTATTCCAGAACCTGCTGACCAATGCGCTTAAGTTTGTTGCTCCTGACAAAACTCCTCAAATTCGCATTGAGTACGCCTACCTGGCATTAGATGATTTACCAGCCGAGGTACGACCTAGCTCACAGGTTCCGTCTTATCATCAGATAAGCGTAGTTGATCAGGGTGTGGGCTTTGACATTCGCTTTCTTGACCGGATTTTTCAGGTGTTCCAGCGGTTGCACAAAAAGAATGAGTTTCCCGGTACAGGTATCGGATTAGCTATTTGTCAGCGAGTGGTGGAAAATCATGGGGGAAGTATCAGCGCCCATAGTACGCTGGGCGAGGGCGCTACGTTTAGTGTCTACCTGCCCGCTTAGCTAGTAGCCAATTTTCTGTTGCAGAATCGAATAGCTCGGTAAGCTTTGCCGCGAAGTTGTCTATAAAACGAAATAGCTGCGGGTGGTGGTTTGACCAGTGCCCGCAGCTATTTCGTTACTCAAATTATACCACATACCTGAGATTGCTCAGCTTGATAGGTACAGCTTATCCGTTGAGACTAGTGTCTGACTCTACTTGGTTGTCAGAATAGTTGGCCCATCAGGAAACTGAATATCAACATTGTCTTCCGCTGTGACAAAAACTTCCTGTGGTTTATCAACTGAAGTAGCACTTAAGGTTGCTTTCAATACTTTACCCGAGGGATTGAGCTGACCCAGTTTTTTGGTAGAACTCTCATTCGATGTCATCCAGACCAGGTACGTATTTTTTGATGGAGTCAGGTTTTTTGGTGGAGCCAGATTCTGCACATCTATGTTCAGCACATAGTTTTTGTTCTTATCTGTTTTCACTTGTACGGTCCCACTGGCGGACGGAACAATGGTGGAGTTACGAAAGGTCATTTTGGGCGTACATGAACTGAGGCCAGCGATCAGACTCAGCGCCATCATGATACTCTTGATGTGTTTCATTTTGTTGGTACTTTAGCTAGTGATTACGTTATACGTATAAACGTGGGCGACGAATTTAATTAATGAAAAGACCTGTTTTCAGGATCTTTGCATATAGCTTAATGCCAACGTTCCTCCAGGAAACAGCTTCCTACAATTCATCAATCAGTTCGTCAAAATCATAACTTGTATACCTGATAGTTTGTTAGAAGACGTCCTTTCACGAGTCATATCAGGGTTTATGGACTCTATTATTAATACCATAGCAGCTAAACAAGATACTACGAAACACAGATTTAGTCGATAGAATAAAAAATAGGCGCAGCAGATGTAGTTTAAAACCGGTCATTCATTCGCATAACCCGTACTTTTGTCGATGCGTTATGAGCATCTATTACTGAAGTGCATAGTTTATGTATAGTTATAAGAACGATTATAGTGAGGGGGCGCACCCGTCGATTTTACAAGCGTTGGTTGACAGCAATCTGGTACAGCAAAGTGGCTATGGCGATGACGAATACTCCCAACAGGCTGTCGAGCTAATCCGTCAACAGACAAATAATCCATCCGCTTCCGTTTATTTTGTTTCCGGAGGAACGCAGGCAAACCTGGCCGTAATCTCGTCGGTACTTCGTCCGTATGAATCCGTGATTTCTGCGGCAACCGGACACATTTTGATTCACGAAACGGGTGCGATTGAAGCAACGGGCCATAAAATAGAAGCGGTGCAAAGTGCGGATGGTAAACTCAGACCAGCTGATATTCTAGCCATTCTGGAAAAGTTTGAAGCAGTCCATATGACCATGCCCCGTCTGGTGTACATATCCAATCCAACGGAGATAGGGACACACTATGTCCGGGAAGAATTGATTGGTTTGTCCCGTTGTTGTCGCGAATATGGCTTGTTCCTGTTCATGGATGGGGCTCGGCTGGCCTCCGGATTATGTGCCAGCGATATAACCTTTCCCGATCTGGCCGACTATACCGACGTTTTTTACATTGGTGGTACAAAAAGTGGCGCTTTATTGGGTGAAGCCATTGTGATCAACAATCCAGCGCTGCAACCAAATTTTGCGTATACACTCAAACAGCGAGGAGCGCTGTTAGCCAAAGGAAGACTACTGGGTATTCAGTTCAAAGCGCTTTTTACCGACAATCTATTTTTCGAAATCGGGGCTCACGTCAATCGGATGGCGGCAAAGCTTGTCGTTGCGTTTAGCCAGTTAGGGTATTCGTTTCTGACAAAATCATCTACCAATCAAATTTTCCCTATTCTGTCGATTCAGGTCATTCAGGAGTTACAGGCAAAATATGATTTTTATGTCTGGCAGAAAATTGACGATCAGCAGGCTGCTATTCGGCTGGTAACGAGCTGGGCTACTCAGGAAGCAGTAGTTGATCAATTCATCAATGATTTAAACCAGGCACACGAACAAGCCTTGGTTCATGTAACCGTTGCCAGCAAGTAAGGAGCCGGGTATATAATCAGGGCTACCCGCTTGTGAACGGGTAGCCCTGACTACAGGTAGCAAGTGGCTACAAATTACTTATAATAGCCCCAGACTTCCCGGCTTGTAAGGCCTGTTTTTGAAATAACGACGGGTACCACCAGTTCAGGCAGGACTGTGCGCCCTTCCAGGCGATCAGCGGGAAGGGTATTGATTGGAACGTTGTTTGTCGAACTTACTGACCGGTTCGTATAGGTAAACGTTACGGGTAAAACATAGTTACCGGCGTAATCAGATTTCACTTTTGACAGTTTTTCAAAAGCTCGCGTAACCGCCTGATCAAAACCAAAACCGACGTTATCCGGACTAAGCAGCTTGACATTCTTTATTTGGCCCGTTTCGTCCACGTCGAAACCGGCATAAACGCGCCCGTAAGCGCCGTTATTCCAGGCTATATTCGGGTACTTTACGTTTTTTTGTAGAAAATCAGTAAACCCAATGTCGTTGCTCAACAGCGTGTTGTTGAGGGTAGTTTCCGGCAGTCTGGAATCGTAGTTCGTCACGATCTTGACGACATCACTTTCAGTTAGTCGCTTGTCAGGTATCGTGGCGGCCAACTGGCCGGAAGGGTCTCGCAAAACGGTTTCTAATGAGCGTTTGGTCAGACTTACGGGTTGCGGAGGTGTATCGCCTATCTGAATGTAATACCGTTCCTTCGTCTGATAGTAGCCCTCGAAGGAACTGCTTTTCTCGTAACCATTCCGAACCGATTTTTGGATCAGTCGGCTGGTCAGGCTTTTCAATAATTTCGTTTGGCCGTTGTAAACCAACATGACATACGCTTCGTATTTGATGCCAAGCATTGCCTTTGGTTGTCGGATAAACGTGTTGCCGTTAATTGTAAAGGCATAGGGTGTCACAATTTTAGGTGCAATATCTTTTGAAATCTGGCACGTTACTTCATGATTCACCAGATTGAAAGCCAAGTAACAAGGGATTGCTTTACCTGACTCATCGAGTTGTATAGTACCTTTCTGCAATACCGGAAATGTATAGAATTCGCTGCCTAACAGCATGACTTGCTGATGGGAAGAAGCCGGAAAACGATAGGCGGCTTCAGACACATACGACTCACATATCGTCACGACTTGTCCAAAGCCATCTTTTGTGACGGTACACTGACCCCAGGCCGTTGCGGCACGGATAAATAAAAGAGCCGAAAGTATAGTGAAACGATTCATAACTCCGATATGGATAAGTTGTAGGGATTGTTATAAAGCTACGCCAATAAAGTTATATTATTTCATTAAAAATAAATAATGCAAAAAAGGGCTCTTTACGAGAGTAAATAATGTTCAACTTTTTCCGGCTACCTTTGCCCTAAGGGTAGCAAATAAATTACCGAAAGGTAGCCTGTGTTTGCTTTAAAAGGGAATGCAGTGAAAAGCTGCAACAGTCTCCGCTGCTGTAACCCCACGATGAAAGTCACATACCATGTGCGCCACTGTTCTTGAACGGGAAGGCCGTTTGTGGCTGGGGAAGTCAGAATACCTGCCTTTGTAGAATCGATCAACAGCTTTCGGAAGAAAAGCTCGGCTATTCATGATTAAGAGAAAAACAACCGCTAGGCTGCCAAAATCAGCCGTTCCTATCTGGCTGACCTTTTTGTTCGCCCTAGTACTTGCCAGTAGCACCGCTCGGCCAGTTCCGTCTAAACCGGTACCAACGATTAACGTTCCAGTTGGTGAGCAAGTGTCTGTTCGCTACGCCAAAGGCTTTAGCATTAAGTACACTGGCCCTTACAAGATCGTCTCGATTATTAGCCCGTTTGAAAAAAAGGTTGATACTATCCGGTATGTGCTGGTGCAACGGGGTACACCACCGCCAAAAGGGTTTGCTGCCAGTCAGGTCATTGAAATTCCGTTACGTAAGCTGGTCGCCATGTCGTCAATGCACGTAGGATTGGCCGCTTTTCTAGGAGCCGAAGACCTGATCGTTGGGCTAGCTAATTTGAAATATGTCTCGTCGCCCAAAGTGCTCCGGCGGATCGAAACTGGAAAAATCCAGGAAGTTGGGCGCGACCAAACGATCAATGAAGAGCAACTGATTACCATGCAGCCCGATCTGCTGATGGCGATGGGAAGCCCAACGGCCCGAATGGATCGGTATCGTACGCTACGGGATGCGGGCATTCCGGTGCTTATTAATTCGGAGTGGGTGGAAACAACGCCACTGGGTCGGGCCGAATGGGTGAAACTGATGGCGGCTCTGCTTAACAAAGAAAAATTGGTCAATCAGAAGTTTGGTCAGGTTGAGAACGAATACAAACGATTGTCAGCGCTTACGCAAAAGGTGTCGTATAAACCATCGATCATCAGCGGCATGAACGCGAAAGATGCCTGGTTCGTCCCGGATGGAGATAGCTACATGACCCGGTTTTTTCTGGATGCGGGTGGCAGTTATCCTTGGGTAAACCGGCGGGCTACGGGTAGCTTGCCTCTCAACTTCGAAGCGGTTTATCCGATAGCCCTGAAAGCCGATTATTGGCTCAATGTAGGCATGATGTCGGTCGATTCGAAAGAGAGCGTATTAGCCAGAGACGCCCGGTACGCTGATTTCAAGGCATTTAAGCAGGGACGGATGTACAGCTACAGCAAGCGGGTAAACGCCCAGGGAGCAAACGATTTCTGGGAGTCGGGCGCATTGAATCCGCAATTGGTTCTTGCTGACCTGATCAAGATACTCCACCCCGAACTTCTACCGAAACACGAACTGGTCTATTACCGGCAACTGAAGTAATGAAAAGCACTGTTGCTTCTTCGCATGACGCGAGCCGTTTCTCGTCCAAATGGCCCTGGCGTAGGCTGATGCTGTTCGTTTTGACGGGTTTGGCCCTGCTCTGCTTTCTCACAAACATTAGTTTAGGGTCGGTCGCTATTCCACTCAAGGAAGTGGCCCGCATTGTTTTTCAGCAGGAATCGGAGAACAGAGCATGGCTGTACATCGTACAGAAAATACGGTTGCCTAAAGCGATTACTGCGGTAATAGTCGGTTGCGGTCTTTCCGTTAGCGGTCTCCAAATGCAGGCTCTTTTCCGAAATCCACTGGCCGGGCCTTCCGAATTGGGTATTACGGCGGGGGCCGGTCTGGGTGTTGCGCTGGTTATGCTGGGCAGTGGCGGTAGCGCCAGTCTGTACGCGATTCGCCAACTGGGCGTATCGGACAGTTGGTTGTTGGTAACGATGGCTTCGCTGGGATCGGCGTTGGTGCTGTTGCTGGTTTTGTCGATTGCTGGTCGATTGCGCGACAATGTTGTTTTGCTCATCGTCGGCGTTATGGTTGGTACCATTACGTTATCCATCGTTAGCATCTGGCAGTATTTCAGCCAGCCTGAACAGCTTCAGGAGTACCTGATGTGGACGTTTGGTTCACTGGGTGGTGTCGTCCAAACGCATCTGTATGTACTGGCGGGCGTGGTAGCCGGTGGCTTGTTGCTGGCTCTTGCTTCGTCCAAAGCCTTGAATGTCCTGTTGTTGGGCGAAAACTACGCGCGGAGCATGGGCCTGAACGTGCGACGTAGCCGCCTGTTGATCCTGACAAGCACGAGTTTGCTGACGGGTAGCATCACAGCCTTCTGCGGTCCCATTGGCTTTGTCGGCATTGCCGTTCCGCATCTCACCCGCTCGCTGCTCAATACGTCTGATCATCGGCTGCTGGTTCCGGCGACCTGCCTGATTGGTACGGTACTGTTGTTGGTTTGCGATAGCATTGCTCAACTGCCCGGTACGCAGGCCGTGTTACCAATCAACGTCGTAACATCGCTGCTGGGCGCTCCCGTAGTCATCTGGATTATCGTTCGTCGAAATAATTTACGGACTGCACTCTGATGGACCAACAGCAACCCTTGTTAAGCACCAAGGCATTGACAATCGGCTACTCAAGGAGTCGGCAGGTCAGTCGAACGGTGGCCAAATCGCTGGATGTGAGTTTGTGGCCTGGTCAGTTGGTTTGTCTGCTGGGGCCGAACGGCGCGGGGAAGTCAACGCTGATGCGAACGCTGGCCGGTTTGCAGGACCCACTGGGAGGGCAGATTTTTGTTACGGGTCAGGAGTTAGCTCAATTAAGTCCCACAGCCTTGGCGCAGAAGCTGAGTTTGGTGCTGGCGGAGCGAGTCGATACCGGAAATCTGCTGGTTCGCGAATTGGTAGCGTTGGGCCGTACTCCGCATACGGGCTGGTTTGGAAACCTGACTGCATCCGATCACGAACAGGTACAAAACGCTCTGGAAATGACGGAGACGCTTGGGTTTGCTCATCGTCGTTTGCATGAGCTAAGCGATGGCGAACGGCAGAAGGTAATGCTCGCCCGTGCGCTGGCGCAGGATACCGACCTGATCCTACTGGACGAACCGACCGCTCACCTTGATTTACCGAATCGGGTGGAGATGATGCGGCTGCTACACCGATTGTCCCGCCAAACGCAGAAAGCGATTTTACTGTCAACGCACGAGCTGGATTTAGCCCTGCAAACGGCGGATAAACTCTGGCTGCTGGATGCAAAAGGCCATTTGGCTGTGGGTGCTCCGGAAGATTTGGTGCTGACGGGCGCTTTCGAAATTACGTTCGCAAAAGAAGGTTTTTCCTTTGACCGAAACACCGGGACATTCACGATGCATGCCGACGAAATAGGTCCGACACTACATCTCACTGGTGACGAAAACCTGCTTTTCTGGACTCGTCGGGCGCTTTATCGGGAAGGCTTCATCGTTGGGCCATCAAACGAAGCGACTTGTACAATTACCGCTTCCAATCAGAGCGGTAGGGCTACGTGGCAGTACACCATGAACGGTCATGATAGCGTCTTTTTCTCAATTACCGATCTATTGGCATCACTGCAAGAGCTGAAAAACAACTCGGTTCTTACGACAAAATCTGTTTTAAAACAGTAAAATCTTATGAAAATATACACCACAAAAGGCGACAAAGGTACCACGGGGTTGTTTGGGGGGAGCCGGGTCGATAAAGATAACGTTCGTATTGAATGCATCGGAACGCTGGACGAAGCCAACTCAACAATCGGATTATTGCGCGTGAAGCTGGGTGTTGATCATCCGTGGCAGCCAAACCTGCACAAGATCCAGAAAGATTTGATGGATATGATGTCGCACCTGGCCCGGCCTTCCGACGCTAAAAAAGAAAATAAAAACCCGATGCCGGAAGATGGTGCTTCTTTCTGCGAGCAATGGATTGATGCACTGGAAGCTGCCATGTCGTCGCCATCGGATTATTTCCTATTGCCGGGAGGTAACGAAATATCCGCACTGTGTCACGTCGCGCGTACGCAGATCCGGCGGGGTGAACGGCGATTAGTCTCGCTGCGTAAAACCGATGAAGTGAATCCAGCCATTCCGGCTTACGTTAACCGACTTTCGGATCTATTTTTTACCCTGGCGCGGGCCGAAATGGACAAAGCTGGTGTAGCTGAAGAGAAATGGCAGCTTTTTTTGTACAAGCGCTTCAAGTCAGAAGTATAAATTATTCTTCGACAGGATTTACAAGATTGACATGATTTCTTTTTGACAAGTCATCTCACAGATCATTAATAATCAGTTATTTTCTGACAGGATTTACGGGATTAATATTAAGAAAGGAAAATCATGTCAATCTTGTAAATCCTGTCAAAAAAAGCACTCAATACTATGATCATTTACATATCGGGTGGAGCACGGAGCGGCAAAAGTCGGTATGCGCAGGAGCGTGCCCGCCAACTCAGCGATTCGCCGGTTTATGTGGCTACAGCCCACATCTGGGATGATGAATTTGGTCGGCGGGTAGAGCGGCACCGAAACGAACGAGGTCCTGAATGGACCACGTTTGAATCCGAACGCGATCTAAACAACCTGCCGCTGGAAAATCAGGTAGTAGTCATTGATTGCGTTACGCTTTGGCTCACCAATCTGTTTATGGCGTTTGACAATGATATAGAGCAAACGCTTAACGCGTTCAAGGCTGAAATTGATTCGCTACGTCAATTGTCAGGAACGCTTCTTATTATTTCAAATGAGATTGGTATGGGGCTACACGCGGATACCGAGCTTGGTCGAAAATTTACCGACTTGCAGGGTTGGGCCAATCAATACGTAGCAACGCACGCTGACGAAGCAATTTTCATGGTGTCGGGTTTGCCGCTATACTTGAAAAAGAATTTTTAAAAAAACGTAAAAGTCGAAAACAATAGCTCGTTGGACAAAGTTATGTATTTGTAATTCGCTCTAAGCAGAGTAAAAAAACGGAAACGTGACAGTATTTCTGCACACAGAGTGAAATCAAAAGCCAGGTGACTATTCGTCGTCTGGCTTTCTTTTTGGCCTTAACTTTCTATCCAGGTCAGCTTTTCGGCAATTGGTTTACGAGCCGCTGGTTTATCCTTCGCCTGATGGTAACCCATGTAAAAAAAACCAAGGCACTTTTGGTTAGGTGTTAGGTTTAAAAAGGCTTCCAGAGCAGCCAGATTGCTGGGCGAACTCCAGTAAGCGCCAACGCCCAACGCTGTTGCCGTAAGCCACATGTTTTCGACGGCGCAAGATACAGCCGCCACCTCTTCCCACTCCGGCACCTTATCAGGGTGTACTTCCATCACGATAGCAAGAACGCAGGATGACTTTAACACCTTGTTCCGTGTCCCTTCGTATTTTGCTTCCGAGAACGATTCAGGAGTCGCATTAGACCGATACGTCTCGCTCATAAAATCGGCGAGTTTGGTTAATCCGTCGCCCCGAAAAATGGTAAACCGCCACGGCTGGGTCAGTCGATGCGTGGGTGCGTAGTTCGCGTTTTCGAGAATGGTTTCGATAACGTCACGCGGAACTTCTTTGTCGATGTAGTCGGGCGGAAAAATGCTGCGACGGCTACGAATAATTTGGTTGATCGTGTCGATTGATTGGGACATGTTGTACGTACTCATTTAAATAGGCTTATCAATTTAACTTGGTGGACGAATTACGAGTTCCTGTCGACATAGGAACGTACTGGCTTACGGTAGACAAAACGAAATCGACTCGGTCCGCTGCGGAACTCCGGGGTAGTTCAATCAACGTAAAGTTCAGCTGCTGATAGGTTTCCACTATAGCGTCATGCAAAGCGCAGGATTCGGCGAAGGTCTGCCAGCGTTCTGCATCATTGACGTAAATTGCTTCCCAGGGGGGAGCGACGAACACCGTGGGTTGGTACGGATACTGCTGAACTGCCTGCTGAAACAAGGCATCGACTGGTACATCGCCCACTCGTAAATACGCAATGATGTCGGGAATAGCCCGGTCAAAAAACAGTGCCTGATCCTGACCGAATGTGCTTGCCCGCTTATGATCGGCAATCATACCCTTCAGGGCCAATCGGGCAAAACAATCTAGGTCGACCCAGGGTAGGCACTGACTTCCGCTCGCGACTTCCTGCTGAATCAACTGCCGGGATATTTCGTCAAAACAATGAAAACCAGCAGCCCGCAAGGCTTCGATCAATGTACTTTTACCGGCACCCGGTCCACCCGTAATGATAAACTTAGACATATTTGTTACTCACGAAATGGACGACAATCACCAAGATGACCATGAGCAAGCAGGTGAAGTGATTGATTCGGCTGGTGCGCTTGATATCAGTTGGCTCGATCAATCGCTCCTGTTCGCCGATATACGGTTTGTTCACTAAAACGCCGTGGTATACATTCGGACCCCCAAATCGGCAGTTGAGAATACCCGCTAAAGCCGCTTCGGGATAACCGGCGTTTGGGCTCTTATGTAGACTACCATAGTGGATAGAAAATCGAAGTCCGCGCCGGTTTCCACTGACTAAGCCCATCAGCAAAGCGGTCAATCGGGCCGGAATAAAGTTGGCAACGTCGTCCAGCCGGGCGGCAAACTTACCGAATTGCTCGTAACGGTCGCTACGGTAGCCGATCATCGAATCCAGCGTATTGATCATTTTGTACGTCATCATGCCCGGAATACCCGCTAGCCCGTAGAAGAAGAGAGGAGCGATAACACCGTCACTCAGGTTTTCGGACATGGTTTCGAGCACGGCAATCCGTATTTGCTGGGCGCTTAACCGTGACGTGTCTCGCCCAACGATCCGCGAAACCTGCCGACGCCCCGCTTCAATCCCATCCCGTTCCAGTACCCGAAAGACGGCTCTACCTTCGGTAATCAGGTTGTTGTTCGCCAGGCCGTACCAGACAAAAAGCCCATTGACGAGCACAAATAGGACGGGGTGAATAATTAGCAACAGTTGATTCAGTCCGTAGAAAAACAGGTAGACCAGAACGCATAATGTGATGGTTAGCGCAGCGCCTTTTTCAAATCGGAAGGGGCCCCGGTTGAGTCGACGTTCACAAAAGGCAATGGTCGAGCCAAACAGTCGGATCGGGTGGGGCCAGTTGTCGGGGTCGCCGATCAGCAAATCCAGTACGTAGCCGATGAGGAGCGGCAGTATGACCAATACTAGTTTTTCCATTCGGACAGGGCGTTGATCAGCAGGGCGTTTTTATCAGGAGAGAGGGTGCAGACTCGAAAATGACCCGCTCCCAAACCCCGAAAATTACTAGCGTCTCGAATAAGCAGACCGTACTTTTCGAGCAAGAAAGCTTTTAACTGGGCTGCTGTTCCCTTGCTTGTTTCCACCAGAAAAAAATGCGTAGCGCTGTCAAATACGTGGAGCTGATCATTCTGACGCAATTGCTGAACGAAATGGGCTTTGTCAGCCAGGAGTTGATCCAAAGGCAATTGACACTGCTCGAACTGTTCAAAAATAAATCGCCCCGCAGCCAGTGCCATCGCGTTGACCGTCCAGGGCTGTTTACAAGCTTTGAGCTGATCTATACGTTCCGGCTTACCAGCAACGTAACCCAGTCGAAGACCCGGAATCGCGTAGGCTTTTGTCAATGACCGCATGACGAGCAGGTTATCAAACTGGTCGAGTAACCCAATTGCGGTATCAAGCTCACGGGTGAATTCGATGAACGCTTCATCGATCACAAAAAGGGTCTGCGGATTTTTTCCCATCCAGTCGGTCAGTTGCCTAAAAATGGCTCCCGTTGGGTTGTTGGGCGTACAGATAAAGACTAAATCGCTCGTCAATGCCGGCAGATCGGAAAGTGTATTCCAGTCGAGGAAGGTCAGCCTGTGCTGAAACATCCGGCAGGCATCTTCGTACTCGGCGAAGGCGGGCGCTACAATCGTGGTCGTCTGACCGGCAAATGCCTGAGCAATCAAATAGATGCTTTCGGTGGTACCACTGTTGATGAGTACTTGCTTTGGCGTCACCTGGTGGTGTTCGGCGACCTGATTAGCCAGACTCTCGGCCAGTACTTCCGGATATCGGTTGATGGTTGCCCATTGACTGAACAGGTATTCTTTAAGACCTTTAGGCTCACCGCCATACCACACATTGGTACTAAAGTCGGCTGTAATCGTGCGCGAATAGCGGTAGCTATCGTCGCCATGTCCGTGCAGCATAAACTAAGCTTCAAGTAGCCGAATTTGGGGAACGTATTCCCGAAACTGTTCGTCGGCGGATATGATAGTTAAATTTTCTTCCAGAGCAGAGGCTATCAGGAGTCGATCGAAAGGGTCGCGGTGATTAGCGAATAAGGGAATGGATTCGTAAGCCGCAATGTGCGTGTTACGGAGTGGCATTAACTGAAAACCATCGCGATAAAGCTGGCTAATCAAAGCTTCTACAGGCAAAGAGAGTTCAGGTAACTTATTAATTCTCTGCTTGATCGCAATTTCAAATAAGCTTATCTGACTAACCCAAATTGTGTTTGTCTGTAAAATGTTTTGAACAATCGGCTTTAACTTTTCCGGGCTGACAATTGCCCATATAAAAACCTGTGTATCGGCTAAATAATCCATTACATGTAATCACTCAGGTCGTCGAGCGGGTCATTGAAATTATCGGGGATACTATACTGGCCGGCTAAACTACCCAATTTCACTCCTTTATGGTCACCACTCGTCTTTTGCCATTCCTGCTCTTCCATGAATAGGACCACTACTTTTGACTTTTTCATTGTAGGTGGTAATTCGGTCAAGGTAAGATTACCGTTTTCGTAGATTCCTTCGATGGCTTTGTACATAACAGTTCATTTATAAGTGTACAATAATCAAAGATAACCTTTTTTGCAACGTGTTCGGATTCATACGTGAAGAGTCGCGTACACCTGGTCCATATCGACGTTCGCCCGAATCACATCCGCCAGCCGGTCATATTGCTGGTCTTTAAATTTCTGAAAATCGAACGGGGATTCTGATTGTTGCGTCGAATAGTCGGTCAGTAGATCGTTTATAACAACGTCGTTATCCAAAATGCCATGCAGATACGTACCCCAACAGCGATGGCTGTGCCGGTAGCCGTCCGCCAATCCATTGTCCAGGTACGCTACCGGATTGGATGTACCAAGCACCGTTGTCTCGCCCATGTGTATTTCATACCCTACGCAACGAGCCGTTTGCTGCTGGTAGGTGAACTGGCGTTGCTGCGTCGTTTTTGTATGTTGCAAAACGGTTCGAACGGGCAGTAGGCCTAAGCCGGGAATAGACTCAATAGCACTTTCCAAATGATCAGGGTCGTCAATACGTTCGCCCATCATCTGATAGCCACCACATATCCCAATCACCGTTTTGCCGTCTTTGTGGGCCGACACAATGGCGGAGGCTACGCCGTTATTTTTCAGCGTTAACAAATCCTCAATGGTGTTTTTACTACCCGGTAAGATAACAATATCGGCTTTGCGGAGTTCGTCGGGTTGGTTTGAATAAAACAGGTTGACGCGTGGATCGCGTTCCAATCGGTCGAAGTCTGTAAAATTGGATAAGCGTTTCAACAAAACGACCGCTACGTTTACTTTTCCGGCTACCGTAGATCGAAATTTCTGTTCCAATGAAACTGAATCTTCCTGCTCGATAAAAATATCCCGAAAGTAAGGTAATACGCCCACGACTGGAACACCGGTCAGTTCTTCCAGCATCCGGCGTCCGTCTTCAAACAAGCGAGCATCTCCCCGAAATTTGTTGACAATAATACCCTTGATAAGTGAACGTTCCTCTGGCGTCAGCAGAGCGATGGTGCCGTAAACACTGCCGAATAATCCGCCCCGGTCGATGTCGCCAATCAGGTACGTTGCCGCGCCCGCGTGCTGCGCCATACGCAGGTTGGTAATGTCGCGGTGTTTTAAATTTAACTCCGAAATACTACCCGCTCCCTCCATCACCACGGGCGAATACTGGTTGCTCAATCGGTCAAACGCCTGCTTAACAGCGGTAAAGAGTTCAGCCCGGTTGTTTCCCATGAAATAATCGTAAGCGGACTGATTGCCAATGGGCTTGCCATTGAGGATGACCTGCGAACTATTGTCGTTTGTTGGCTTCAATAATACCGGATTCATATCGGTATGACAGGCAATGCCAGCCGCTTCGGCCTGAACCGCCTGCGCCCGACCAATTTCGAGGCCATCGGGGGTTGCGTAGCTGTTCAGCGACATATTCTGGGCTTTGAACGGGGCAGGCTGATAGCCGTCCTGTTTGAAAATGCGGCAGAACCCCGCCGTGATAACGCTTTTGCCAACGTCGGACGCCGTACCGACAAACATAATAGGACGAAGCTTACGCATTAGTTTCTCATAGGTTAAGCCGTGAGGATACCGTCTTGGTTATCGTGTCTGCGGTCAGATCGTCCAGCGCTACGCACTCCGCGCCTAGAGCCTGAGCCAACTCCCGCGCCCGACCCAATCGCAGGTAATCAGTGTCCGTGTCAATAACCAGAGTCGATAGCGATTGATCACGAAGCTGGTTGGCCAGTCGAATTGTTTGTTGCCAGGCATCACCACCGCCGGGTAAGGGTACATTCGCTTTACCATCGCTTAAAATGACCACGAAAGGCTGTCTCTTGTCCGATTTTTGGAGCGATTCCACCAGTTCGGCAGTCATTTGTAAGGCGTGTGGTAATGGCGTTCGTCCGCCCGTTGGCAGGTTCTGTAGCGCCTGCTCAGCCTGCTCAATATCGCGGGTAGGGGCTAATAGTAGCTGCGATTCTACTCCCCGAAAAGCAATAACGCCCACACGATCGCGGTGCTGGTAAGCGTCGGTCAATAGACTTACTACACTCCCTTTGACAGCTTCCATCCGGCGGCTGGCAGCCATCGACCCGGACGCATCGACCACAAACAAAATCAGGTTACCTGTTTTTCCGACTCGCACACTCTGATGCAGATCGTCACGGGTGATTTTCCACTCATCGTCTCCCCGGTGTATTGCGCTCTGCAAGGTAGCTGATACTGCAAGATCCGTTGGTCGCTGATCGGGGACCGCTCGCACGAACGAACCGCGTGGCGCATTCGTAACTGGATTACGTCGTCCAGTCACAGTGGGTTGCTGACTGACGTTTGTTTCGGTAACCAGCGATGGCGTACTCAGGACAGGCAGCACGCCAAAAACCTGTTCCTGCTGTGATTCGTCACGAGATGATTCGTCGCTTTGTGATGAATTACCGTTGGGCGATTGTGGAGCTGTTTCCGATTGATCGTTGTTTTTTTTAGGTTGTGGTTGGTGGGGGGCATCCGATGGCGGCTGTAGTTCATCCAGCTGGTTTTCGAACTGTCGATTCTCTTCCGCTGGTTTTTTTCGATGCCGGTGGGGGAGAGCCAGCTCAGCCGCTTGCCGAATGTCGTCCGCTGTTACATCGGTGCGCCCCGCTAGAGCCACTAGTGTCAAAGCTGTTTTGTACAAGACAATATCGGCCCGTAGACTGGCGACGTTCAACTGCGTACACAGCTGACTAATGAACGTCAGTAACCCGTCGGTCATGCGTACTTCGGGTAACAACTGGCGAGCCTGCTGAATCTGACGCGCTATAGCCTTTTGTTCATTATCCCACTGATTGACAAATAGCACGGGATCGGCTTCAAAGGCAATACGACGTCGAACGACTTCGGTTCGCTCGGCAGCATCGCGGGGAGCCGTTACATCGACTACTAATCCAAACCGGTCGAGAAATTGAGGGCGAAGGTTGCCTTCTTCGGGGTTCATCGTTCCGATCAGCATAAACCGGGCCGGATGATTCACCGACAAACCGTCCCGCTGAACCGTGTTGACACCCATAGCCGCCACGTCGAGCAAACTGTCGATCAGATGATCGGCTAGCAGGTTCACTTCGTCAATGTACAGGATACCCTGATGAGCCGAAGCCAATAAACCCGGCTGTAATTTCTTTTTCCGTTCTACCAACACACCTTCTAAATCCAGACTACCCAACACCCGGTCTTCGGTTGCCCCGAGCGGTAGGTTAACAAACGGAACGGCTACCTCTTCCGTTTGCCAGTTGGGCTGCTGACACGCCTGACACGCATCCAATGGCTCGTTAGGCAGACAGTTAAAGAGAGAACCGGCTACACGTAAAATAGGCGGCATCACTGCTGACAAGCCGCGAACAGCCGTGCTTTTAGCAGTACCCTTGTCGCCCCGGACCAGTACCCCGCCAATACCCGGATCGACCGCGCACAAAAGAAGGGCTTGTTTGAGCCTGGGCTGACCGACGAGGGCCGAAAACGGGTAAATCATGAATGGGTGAGTCGGATAAAAAAGTAATTGGAAGCTGTCAAAATATGTTGGTTGCTGGTTATTCGCTGCGTATTTCAAGCATGCTTTCGCTTTTCAGGTACACCTCCTGCAAGGCCTGTAACATATCGGGGGATGGGTTCGCCCACATGCCCCGCTGAGCGGCTTCGAGCAACCGTTCGGCGATGGCGTTCAAAGCCCACGGGTTGCTTTCAGCAAAGAACTGCTGCATGGCGGGGTCCAGAGCGTAGGTTTCGCCCACCTGCTCGTACATCCAGTCATCGACAACCTGCGCGGTGGCATCATAGCCAAACAAATAGTCTACCGTAGCGGTCAGCTCCAAACCACCCTTGTAACCGTGTCGCTTGATGCTTTCCAGCCATTTCGGATTGACGACCCGCGACCGGAAAACGCGTAATGCTTCTTCTTTCAAGTCGCGCACAACCGGCTGGGCGGGGTTCTGTGAATCGCCAAAATAGTGTTTCGGCTGTTGCCCCGTCAGGCTGCGGATCGTGGCAATCATGCCGCCGTGAAATTGTAGGTAATCGTCACTGTCAAAAATGTCATGTTCGCGATTATCCTGATTGTGAAGCGCTACCTCCACACCTGACAACCGCTGTCTGAACTCGGTACGCGCGTCGACACCCTGCGCGGTTTTCGAATAGGCATACCCGCCCCAGTTGACGTAAGCCTGAGCAAAATCAGCGTCGGCGCGCCAATTTTTTTCGTTGATGAGCGGCAGAATACCTGCTCCATAGCTACCGGGCGCGGCCCCAAAGATTCGGTAACTAGCTCGCTCTTCAGCTTCTTCGAGGGGCATATCCTGGTCGCTTAGTCCGGCTAAATCAGCTAGATAGTGCTTACGGACGAAGTTCTGGTCGAGCGGTTCATCCAAGGCAATGACGCGCTGAACCGCTTCGTCCAACAACTCAATCAAATTTGGGAAAGCATCCCGGAAAAAGCCGCTGATTCGGGTCGTGACGTCGATTCGGGGGCGGCCCAGCTCGTCGAGCGACATTATTTCCACGGTTGTCACTCGCCGACTTTCGACCTGCCAGATCGGGCGGACGCCGAGCAAGGCCATTACTTCGGCTACGTCGTCGCCACTGGTCCGCATGGCGCTCGTCCCCCAGATGCTGATACCCACACTTTCGGGATACGTTCCGGTTTCTTTCCAGTGCCGGTCAAGCACTTCGCGGGCGAGTTGTTGACCTACTTCCCAGGCTGCCTGCGATGGTAACGCTCGTGGATCGACAGCGTAGAAATTACGGCCCGTCGGCAAAATATGCGCCATCCCCCGCGTTGGTGCGCCACTTGGCCCTGCCGGAACATACCCGCCGGATAACCCATGCAATAGGTTAGCAATCTCTTCGTCGGTACGCGCCAGATTGGGCATTAGCCGACTGCATACGTAACGCAATACCTGCCGAATGCCGTCAAACTTAGCTTGAGCTGGCGATTCGTTAAACGTCTCGAATAGCACTTGGTCGATGCGATCAGGGTGGAATCGGTACTGTTGAGTCACCCGAAACAAGTGGTTGGCCAGTTCGTCAAGGACTTCCAGCGCATCCGAATGGGTGATCACGGGGCGTCCGGCTAGTTTCGTAAATGCCATCGAAACAGATTGAAGTCGCGCACCTTTATTCGCTTGTAATGTGTTCAGGTTCCAGTTGAAAAGCTGCGCTAATTCGGCGGGTAAACTAGGCGTCGTGGCGTTCGGTAGCCGGGTAAGCGATTGCAACATATCGACCAGGGCGTCACCCGTCGGCATTTCGCCCAGCGTGTGTAGACCGTTCCGAATCTGAGCCGCTCCCAACTCACACAGGTAACCGTCAATGTCTTCGATCAGGTGCGCAACATCTTTTCCGTCCATTTCGGTTAGACTGACTGGCACACCTTCGGGCGTCATTTCATCGTCCCAATCGTGCTTGTGATCGCCGTGGTCGCGGCTGAGCATGGCCGACAGATCGGCGTCTAGGTTCGTTTGTTTGATGAGCGTCCAGATCTGCCGTTGCAACAGTGGGAGCTTGGCCGGGTCCATTGTTTCAACCTGATAATATTCATCGACCAACTGCGTCAGCTGAGCCAGTTCTCCGTAACTGTCGGCGGAGGTCATGGGGGGCGTCAGGTGATCGATCACGACGGCATGAGCGCGCCGTTTGGCCTGTGATCCTTCGCCGGGGTCGTTGATAATGAACGGATAGAAAAGCGGCAGATCGCCCAGAAATGCATCAGGAAAACAATTGGCCGACAGCCCGATTCCTTTTCCCGGTAGCCACTCCAATGTACCATGTTTGCCGACGTGCACAATGGCGTCGGCCCGCCAGTCGTCGCGGAGCCAGCGGTACAGAGCGTAATAGTGATGAGTAGGCGGTAAATCGGGCTGGTGATAGATGGCATCGGGGTCCATGCCGTAGCCACGGGGCGGTTGCAACGCAACGAACGCATTACCCAAATCCAGACCCGCCAACGCAATGTGTCCGTTGTGAACATAGGTTTCGCCGGGGGGCGGTCCCCACTGCTTCTCCATTTTTTTGCGCAGCGCTTCGGGCAACTGAGCATACCATTCCTGATAACGCGCAGATGACACCCGACCGGCAGCATGGGCGAGTTGCTCCGGGGTCAGATACGTTTCGTCGTACGCACAACGGTCGATGAGCTGGTGAATCAGCTCCGTTCCCGTTGCGGGTAGTTCGCCGATCTGATAGCCTTCCGCTTGCATCGCGTACAGGATATTCATCAACGAAGCCGGTGCATCCAGGCCAACGGCATTACCGATCTGCGAGGCTTTCGTATTTGAATTTGTGAAAATAAAAGCGATCTTTTTCTGGGCGTTCGGCAGATTCCGCAGTCGCGAAAAACGCAGGGCCAGCCCCGTTACGCGCTCTACCCGATCATCCAGCGGAACGTAGCCTTTGGCATGCCGCTCTTTCTCTTTGAACGAAACCGGAACCGTAATGATCCGTCCGTCAAACTCAGGAATCGCTACGTTCATGGCCGTATCCAGCGGATTGAGCCCCCGGCTTGACGACTCCCAAGGACCACGGGCCATTCCCGGCGTAATAGCCTGAAAAATGGGCACGTTGAGCTGGGCCAGCGCTCGCCCTGAATCCGCTTCCTCGTCCGCCGGGCGAACATCGGTCATCGCGTACGAGATGGTATTGATCAGATTGTCAATGGCAATGCCGCCGTGCTCGGCCTGGAAGTAGCTGAACGCGAATGGGGCGTTGGTAGCCGGGTCAATCGCTTTAAGCGACGACGTAAAGATCGGCAGTGCGTTCAGGCCTTTGTCTTCCAACGACCGAACGAGTGCATCCACAAAAGCCGTGTTGCCGCTAAGCCAGTGCGACCGGTAAAACGTAATGCCCACCGTAGGCCGATCCGGATTATGCTGCTGTACCCAGTCTGATAGATTGGCCTGTTCGGGTAGATCAGGATGATAAATGCCGTGTTCAGGTAGCTGGACGGGGGCATCGGCCCCGAAGCCCGTCATCAGCAGGTGATCGGATAAGAAGTAAAGCAGGGACGTAAAATTCTGGTAGCCTCCGGCTTGTACATACGCCAGCGTTTCGTGCAGAATAGCAGGTGAAACCGTCGAAACAGCAGCAAAATCAGGGTTCAACTCGCCCGTACCGCTAATGACGATCAGATGCTGCCCTTTTTCTTTAGCCCGACGTACCAACTCACTAAAGCCGGGAACACTGCTTGGCCGACCGTGAATACGCAGGACAATGATCTGAGCGGCCCCGATCTCCCGGTCGAGCAGTTGAGCCATCTGCGCTTCGCTCTTGATCGCCAGCAGACTGATCCCCGACGTTTTCGGAAAATCGTCCGGTAATTCCTGCAAGACCCGGTTCATTGTCAGCAGGTCGGTGTCGGCGTGAGTCAGGAACACGATGCCGCCGGTTGGCGTTGCCGTCTGGCCGAGTTGGGTAGCTACTTCAGAGCCTTTCCAGGTGTAAAATTGGAAAACGTATTCCGACAGCTCAGCCGGTGGGGCCAGAAACCCGTCGGCGGCAATCATGCTGTCGATGTAATCGAAAATGGCGATGATCTGCCAGTCGCTATTAACGGAATGAAACCACACCGAATGCCCGTCGAAGAGCAGCGTGACCACATTAGCCAGCGTGCAGGGGCCGAGGCACCCGCCTTTGGTCATGTGAACGACGTTGCGAATCTTCCGACGCATCCACTCGCTTTTGTACAATTCGACCGGAATGGCCGCGTACCCCCGGTCGGTGCGACCGCAGCAGCAGGCGTTGTAGCAATACGATAAGTGCCCCCGGCGCTGAACCAAGTTTATGGCTTTACCGTCGGATCGGGTTACTCGCTGGCGTTTGATGTCAGCCATAAGGATTAGTCCGCCAGGGCGGTGATTACTCTGTTTTTATCGACCAGAGATGCCGATAAAAGTTGATGAATAAATGCCGGGTTGTTGCCCCAGTATAGATGCACGTACGAAGCGAAGGTGTTGCTGACCCGGTACAATTTGGTTTCGACCGGAATCCCTTTCGCATTCGTGATCGTTGCGAGTGAATCAGAAGAAACTGATTTCTGTAACGTTGAGTAATGAAATTCGTGTCCGTTCAGCGCCAATCCATTCCAGTCCACTCGGCGGTAACCAAGCGTCAGTTTCGCTGTACGCATAGACGTGGTTAGCGGTAAGGCTCCCACCATTGGAAAAACTGCGCCCTGTTTATCTTCAATGCCTTGACCGAGGTACATGAGACCACCACATTCGGCGTACGTTAATCCGCCTGATTGGCAGTAGGCCCGAATGCTTTCCCGCATGGTGTCGTTGTCGCTCAGCGTTTGCGCGTACAGTTCCGGATAGCCGCCGGGGAGGTACAAAAAATTCGTTTCGGGCAGTGATGTATCGTGCAATGGGCTGAAAAATGTAACGCGACCGAAGCGAGCGAGTACGTCTAGGTTCTGCTCGTAAGCAAACGTAAATGCCTCGTCGCGGGCTACGCTGATGCGCCGGTCCGATACAGGTTCTGCCGTAGACATTGTGGTGCGTTCTGACCGTTGGGCGCGGGTAATCGCTAGTAAGCGGTCTACATCGATTGTCTTTGGAATAGCGTCGGCAACAGTCTGAATGATGCGTTCGTAATCCGTTTCGGTAGAGATATGCAGACCAAGATGTCGGGACGGAATGGTAAATTCGGGATTTGCCGGTAGATAACCCAGCGCTTCGACGCCTACGTCCGTACAAGCCTCCGCCAGAAAGCGGTAATGCGATTCTGATCCGACAAAGTTGAAGATCGCCCCGACCAGGTTGATGCCTTTGTAAAAGTTTTTGAACCCGTACAGCAATGGAGCCACCGAGTAAGCCATTGCTTTGGCGTTGACGACCAGCACGACGGGAATAGTCAGCAATTCGGCCAGTGCTGCGCTACTGCCCTGCATTCGATTCGAGCCGTCGAACAAGCCCATCACGCCTTCGGTCACGGCCACGTTGGCACCGCTGGCATAGCGTTGATACGACTCGGTCACGTGCTCCGGCGACGCCATGAACAGATCCAGGTTGAT
Source organism: Spirosoma oryzicola (assembly GCF_021233055.1). Taxonomy (NCBI): domain Bacteria; kingdom Pseudomonadati; phylum Bacteroidota; class Cytophagia; order Cytophagales; family Cytophagaceae; genus Spirosoma; species Spirosoma oryzicola. The sequence continues at coordinate 68,482 of NZ_CP089541.1, forward strand.
ACTTGCCGTACCGGCTGCCGTTCGGTGATGATAGGGGTCGATGTAGTCAGGCCCGCACTTGAACGGCTGTACCCGCAGGCCCCGATCCGAAAGTGCCCGTAGCAATCCCAGCGTCAGCGTTGTTTTGCCGGAACCGCTGGATGGCGCTGCCAGCAAAAAATGCGAAAATTCGTCTAGATCAGGCATGCGTTCCATTGACAACCCGTTTAAAAAAACGTCAGGCTGCATTTCGCCATGCGAACGGGAGGGGGACAGCCAGCCAGGCTATGGGTACAATAAACCCATCATTCCGGTACCCAAAAAAGGGCCGACAGTGTACGCCAAGCTTGACCGTGCTTCAGACCGCGAAAGCATTGTCAGCAAGAAAAAGGGCAGGTTTCCTGACTTGTAACATTGCTGCCGTCCTTCCCAGCCCGGAAGGCCAGTGGACATTGTTGGGCAGCAACTTTTAACGTTACGTACAGTTGCGCGACAGTTCGGATTGACACCACCGGGGTGGCCTGACCGATTCCCTCTTGATCTGCCCGTGAGCAGAACCCTTTTCCTGTTGGGGAAATGAAGTAGTTAACGTATTCTCATCAAAGGTACGGTATATTTTATACTTTTGTGGCTGTTTACGGGTGTGCTTTCTACTGGGAAGCGCTTAAAAGGGAATCCGTCGCACCGTTTCGATGGTGTAAATCGGAGCAGTCCCCGCTGCTGTATAGTTCACAAAAAGGTTCTGACTTAATTAGCCACTGTTCGACTGCGAATGGGAAGGCGTCAGAACGGAACGAGCCAGAAGACCTGCCTTGAACAAATAGCTGGAATGCTTTCGGGACGAAAAGCAACAGAGAGCATTATGCGGCACCCCTCCGGGTGTACATCGGCTTTTTGTGTGCGTTCTCCGCAGGCCAATCAATGGTTCATTTAGTAGCGCAGACGCATGATCAATCCTCTTTTGCTGGATTCACTTCTCCTCGGTGTTCAGCACTCCTTTGAACCCGACCACATGGCCGCCGTATCGGTACTGGCCTCCGAAAAAAACAAACAAGCTAAATACCATATTTGGCGTGTTATCTGGCGGTCGTCGCATTGGGCGCTGGGCCATTCGTTCACGCTGATTCTTTTTTCCTGCCTGATTCTGTTGTTCAAATCGGCGCTGTCGCTGAATATTGCCGAACAAGTCGAACTGGCCGTTGGACCGTTGATGATCTGGCTGGGCATTGTCGCCATCCGACGGAATCATCAGCAAGCGCACGAGCACGTTCAGGCGTCTCCCAACACGTCGTTCAGCCGCTCGTTCTGGGTCGGCATGGTTCATGGATTGGCCGGTACGGGAGGTGCCTGTACCGTTGCGCTGACCCTGGCCGCCCGTGACGCTTCTACCGCCGTCTGGATTATCGTGTTACAAAGCGCTGGTATCATTGTCGCCATGACCATTTACGGGTATCTGTTGGCCTTTTCGCTGACAAGGGTGGTCGATACGTGGCGGCAAACCCTCCGGCTTGTCAACTATGCCGTGGGTATCTTTTCCATTGCCATTGGTTTATTTACTCTCTGGGAATCTGTCCAGCCTTAGTCCGCTTCATCTCGTTAAACTACCCCTAATTTATAGTCAAGTGAGTCTATTTTTACGTTTAAGTACCCGTTTACGCATCAGTGCCCAAGTCATCAACCGTAGCTCAGTAAGTGGTATCGTATGTCTGCTGGCTGGTCCGGCCTGGAGTCAGTCAACGCCCCCCGACACCGTACGCAACCGGGACCTTACGGAAGTCGTCGTTACAGCTACCCGTTCGGAAGTTCGACGCGATTTGGTTCCCCAGCAGATCACGGTGCTAAGCCGACATGACATCGACCAGACACCCGCTACGGACGTTACCGATCTGCTCAAAAAACTGGCGTCTGTCAATGTTATTCAATACCCTAGTTTATCGTCGGGCGTTGGTATTCGTGGGTTCAGACCGCAGTTTTCGGGACTCAATCAACGCACCCTTTTGCTTATTGATGGCCGTCCAGCGGGTGCTACGAACCTGTCAACCATTGGGCTGAATAACGCTGAACGGGTGGAGGTTTTGAAAGGACCGGCTTCGGCACTCTACGGTTCGCAGGCGATGGGCGGAGTCATCAACGTAATTACCCGGCGTTCGAAAGGACCGGTTCACGGCAACGCCTTTGCAGAATACGGTTCGTTCCAGACGTACCAGGCGGGTGGAAATGTCGGTGGTAACCTGACGAAACGACTCGATTTCGATGCGTCGCTTAATTATTTCAAACGGGCGCAGGATTACAAACTGGGCAACGGCAATTTCTTTCGGGATAAGCTGGATGGCGATCAGGCTGTAAAAAATTACAGCAACAAACCCGCCGAAACTATCGATGATCGTAAAGATGACGGGCAGGTTCGTCCAAACACCAAACTAACGTATTACTCGGGCGCATTACGAGTGGGTTACCAGCTCAGCACCAATTGGCGTGTTGATGCGCGGGGCGAAAAATTTATTGCCAAGGATGTTGAATCGCCCGGTGACATTACCTACGGAACTACCCAATCCAGCCTGAAAGATGCCGACCGGCAGGCGGGCGAAGTTGCGGTCAGTGGTCAGGTGGGCGCGCACAAACCCGTTTTACGGGTGTTTGCTTCTGGCGAAAACAGCTTTTTCAAAACGACCAACGTTTCGGGTAAACCAGTGACGCCGTATCAATCGTCGAGCACAGAGAATCGTTGGGTTGGCATACAGCTAAAAGATAATTGGCAGTTAGGGCCACACACGCTGACGGTGGGCTACGATTACCTTGATGCCAGTACACAATCGCGCAGTTGGACCGATGCCACGACGGAGCGGGCCCCATCACAGCCTAATTATGCCATTCGCTCGTCGGCTCTTTACGCGCAGGGGCTGCTGCATGTCTACCACGATCGACTTATTCTGCAACCAGGCATCCGATACGACAACATCACGTTTGACGTAAAGGAAACGCCCCTGCTGACGACGTTTAAACCGGGTAAGGCAACAACTCCATTCGTTAGCCCAAGCCTGGGTGCCGTTGTGCGTCTGTTACCGGGCTTACAGGCAAAAGGTACAGTAGGACGGGCCTTTGTTACGCCCGATGCGTTCAATGTGGCCGGGTATTCTGAAACACGTACCTCGGCGGGTAAGATTACCATTACGACTGGAAATTCGGGATTAACCAATGAAAACAGCGTTAGCTACGACGCGGGATTGACGTTCAATCGTCCGACAACCGGTTTCAGTGCTGGGGTCACCTATTTCCATACAAACGTAAAAGACCGGATTGCGCGGGTCGTAACGCAGGTCAATGAAGCGCAAACCAACGGCGACGTGATCGTCGCGCGTGCAACGTACGTGAATGCCGCCGATTCGGAAATCAGCGGTCTCGAATATGAACTAGCGTACGATTTTGGTGCGCTGAGCAACTACCGGTATTCATTACAGTTATTCGCCAACGCCACCAGTATGTTCCGGTATACCGAAACCATCGTTGGAACGGATCGATCCGTAACGCAGCGGGACATCATGAACGTAGCCAAACAGAACTGGAATGCTGGGCTGGATTACAACTCCTACAAAGGACTGCGGGCACGGTTGCTGGGACGGTATGTTGGTCATCGGAAAGACACCGACTTTACCGACGCAGCCAACCCTGAAATTGTTTACCCGGCTTATCTGGTTATTGATGTCAGTGCCTCCATGACAGTAGCAAAACAGCATACCATTGGTGTACAGATCGCAAACCTGACGGATGAGAACTATTACGAAAAAAGAGGGTATAACCTACCCGGTCGGTCCATTTCGCTACGCTATACATTAGCGTTCTAACATTACCCGGTTATTTAGCAAAATGATGATCCAAACGCGATTGATGGCGTAGATGATCAGTAGTCCATCGGCACCGAAACGCTTCGGTGCCGATTTTGTGTTTGGAAAGTATACCGTTTTAAAACGTGAATAATGGGTTGATATAATACGTAAGTGTCTAACGATCAAAATACTAAAAGATGGTTTTTGTCATCCCGACCGATCCGCCGGTGCGGCAGGAGAGATCTTCGGATGCTAGAATAGGCTGCTCTCAGCGAAGATCCCCGCTCCGGCGGCTCGGTCCTGTATTGGGATGACAAAAAACGTTGATAATCAAAAGATTAAACGGAAGCTGAGCCATTGTTCACGTTTTTAAAAGCTTACTCTGTAGCGGCAATTCACGAAAAGAATACGCAGCCCTCATTGGTTTGTGAACCATGACGCGGTGGCCTGAATACCCGCTTCGTAAGACGTCGGCGTATAGTTGAACGCCCGCTCAAATTTTGAGGAGTCGAACTCGAACGGAAACTCATCTTGGTAATTCATCTCGTACGCTTCTTTCAGGAAAGGATTAAACCAGCCGATAAGCTTTAACAACCACTTGGGTAGCACCAGTAATTTATTCGGACGGTTCATAGCGCGAGCCGCTATTCGAACAAACTCCCGGCCCGTTAGCGCCGTTCGGGGTGTAGGCAAATGCCAGATCTGGCCTAACGCTTTCTCATGCGTCGCTAGTAAATAAAGCGCTTTGGCCGCGTCAGGGACATAATTAAACGAGCGAGGCACATCGGCGTTAATGGGCCATTGCGCCCGGCTGCCTTTTTTAAGATTGCTAAACACGTAAACACCCGGCGCACTTTTGTCCGTCACCGTTGGTCCATAGAAGTCTACCGCCCGCGCAATAGCCGCCCGGATGTGTCCTTTGCTCATTGCCTGTTCGAGGATGCGGGCCACCTCCGCCCGTACCTTCCCCTTCCGGCTGACAGGTCGGTACGGCGTTTCTTCCGTGATAGGCCCATTTACCCGACCATACATGTATACGTCATCGAAAAAGATGAGCGTAGCATTCGTTGCCTGACAGGCGGCAATGGTATTTTGCATAATGATTGGCCAGTCGCGTTGCCAGACATCCGCGTTGTAGTCGATGCCGATGAGTAGATAAACCACATTCGAACCCGCTACGGCTTGTGTCAAGGCGTTTCGGTCGAGCACGTTAGCCGCCATTGTTTCGGTTCCAGCTACGGACTTAGGGTTGCGGGATACCAGCCGGATCGTTTCACCGTTTGCTTGCAGAATGGGAATAAGAGCGGTGGCGATGGTGCCATTAGCGCCCACTAAAGTATGTACAGCCATAACCGTATTTTTTGTGGATTGACAGGTCAAAAGTAGTGGAGGCAATACCCAGAGGATTGTACGAAAACGAAACAGGGGCAACCGAAACCCAATAACCCGACGATTCGTTAAAGCTGGTATGAACACGGACGATGCAAACATAGAACAGGTTCTCCTACCCGACGAGCGGCTGACGGACGTAGTGCGACACATCTATTGCATTCGCCAATCAGCGCAAGCACCGACGATCCAGAAGCAGTTGGTACCCAACTATGAAATGATGCTGATCGTTAATTTCGGTCCGGCAATAACTGCGTCGGCAGCTGATTATACCTGGGTTGTTGAGCGGTCTGCCGTTTTGGGACCACTCAACAAGCTTCTGCGGTATACCGTCCCGCCCGACGCAGACATGATGGTCGTCGTCTTTACGCTTAATGGCTTTTATCGGCTGGTTGGTCAACCTGTTCACTCACTGCGAAGCGAAGCGGATGCCGACATCGGAATGCGGCTGAACGATGAAACTTTTGCGGAGTTGTGGGCGCAGTTAAAAGCAATGCCATCGCTGGCTGACCGGCTCGATTTGCTGAATGCTTACCTGTTGCTGCATATGGCCCCCGCCGATGAGGATGCCCGCTCGATCCTGGAGGGAGTCGTATTGTTCGACAACGTAGCCATCGATCCAGTGAAAGTCATTGCCGAAACGCGTCAGCTTTCGACCCGTTCCGTACAACTTCGCTTTCAGACCAACTTGGGGGTTTCGGCCAAAGAACTGGCTCGGTTTCTGCGTTTCAAAAAAATGGTAACCGAACTGATCACACAGTACCCGGCCCCGCCCGATTGGGCCAATCTGGTATTCGTTCATGGCTACCACGATCAGAGCCATTTGATTCGGGACTTTCAGCAATTTATGGGCCTTAGCCCCACCGAGTTTTTACAGCAACTGGCCAGTCAGGAAATCTGCATTTCGCAACCCGGTAAATATTACTAAAATCATCGGATACGCTACTTGTTTGTCAAATGGTTGTTAGCGGTGCTACACCGCAACGACTCTACTTTATACGGCTTGAACGGTAAGATAGTTTAGTTCGTCACTTTGTAGTGTGACTAGGTAGAATCTACCACCGCTCAATTGTGTAAACAAAAGCCCAAATAGCCCATGCGTAACCGTTTAATTCTTTGCTGTATTCTATTTATTGTTTGTTCAACTCATTTGGCCGCTCAGTCCAGAGCGACCTGGATTTGGTATCCGGGCGATTTTGAAATCTGGCTGAGCAATAAAATGCAGACGAAACGCACCGAACGGAATGCATTTATACCGCCCTTCTGGCGACTGTACAGCCATCAGATTGTGGTGAATTTTTCCAAACAATTGAATCTGGCGCAGCCTGAGGAAATTACGGTAGCGGTCGAAGGGCAGTACAACGTAACGATTGACGGGAAATACGTGCAAAGCGATATTCGTCGGATTACACTGCCTGCTGGAAAGCATAGCATCAACTTTCAGGTGTATAATCAGGTTAGCCCACCATCGATCTACGTACAGGGAAAAACGATTTACTCCGATCCCACCTGGACAGTAGAAGTTGTTCATAACAATTCGGCGGACAACATGCCCGGTAAGGCAACCAATGGGTATGCAGGTAGCTGGAACTTCGACGGTCCCGAGAAGCTTCCTTCCCGATACAGCTTACCGACGAAAGAAGTAAAGGCTACGTCCATAAAGCGTAATGCGCAATCGGTTTTAGTCGATTTTGGTCAGGAAACGATTGGCTTTGTTCAGTTAAAAGGATTGACGGGTAGCGGTAAATTATCGCTCTATTTCGGCGAGTCGCAGGAAGAAGCGTTGTCGGTTGATTCCTGCGAAATTCTTGATCATTACACGATAAACAGTAACTCAACTAATTTTACGGCCAGCAATGCACGGGCGTTTCGCTTTGTCAACATCGTTCATGAGCCGGGCATTCAGTTTGCCGATGTGTCCATGTTATACGAGTACCTGCCGCTTGCTCAGCGCGGAACCTTTAAAAGCTCCGACGAGCAACTAAACAAGATATGGGATGTATCGATTCGTACCCTCGAACTGAACACGCGGGAGTTCTTTCTCGACGGTATCAAACGTGACCATTGGGTCTGGTCGGGTGATGCTGTACAGTCTTACCTGATGAATTACTACTCGTTTTTCGACAATGAATCCGTGAAGCGAACTACCTGGGCGCTGCGTGGAGCCGAACCGGTAGAATCCCACATCAACACCATTCTGGATTACTCGCTGTACTGGTTTACGGGGATCTACGACTACTACCAGTATACCGGCGATGAAGCGTTCCTTAAAACCATCTATCCGCGCATGGTTACTCTGATGGACTTTGTGCTGAAGCGCAGAAACAACAATGGTATGCTGGAAGGGTTGCCCGGTGATTGGGTCTTTCTGGACTGGGCACCCATGACGAAGGAAGGCGAGTTGAGTGCTGAGCAGCTATTGTTTGCCAGAAGTCTCGAAACGATGGCGCTTTGTGCTTCGCTCATGAACGATACCGAAAAGGCCGCTTCGTATGGTCAGCTTGCCACTGATCTGAAAACAAAAATTCTAGACACATTCTGGGACCCTAATCAGCAGGCGTTTATCCACAGTCGGAAAGATGGGCAGGTAAACCGGCAGGTTACCCGCTATGCCAACATGTTTGCCACAATGTTTGGCTATCTCGATTCCACCAAGGTAAATGCTGTTACCAAAAACGTATTGATGAACGACAAGGTGCAGAAAATCACGACACCGTACATGCGGTTCTATGAGTTGGCGGCCCTGGCCGAAATTGGTCAGCAAGCCTACGTAACGAAAGAAATAAAAGACTATTGGGGGGGGATGCTCCAGGAGGGTGCTACTACGTTTTGGGAAGCGTATGATCCGAAAGAAAAAGGGGCTGCCCGTTACGCCATGTACGGTCGTCCGTTCGGGAAAAGCCTGTGCCATGCCTGGGGAGCCAGCCCACTTTATTTGCTGGGTAAGTATTATCTGGGTGTAAAACCGGTGCAGCCCGGATACGCTAATTACGTGATCGAGCCAAATTTGGGCGGTCTGCAATGGATAGAAGGTAAAGTGCCAACACCCCAGGGCGATATTGCGGTATCGGTCAACACGCGACAGATCAAAGTAAACACGGTAGGAGGGAAAGGACTGCTCCGTTTCAAAAGTGCTAAAAAGCCTGCCTGCAAAGAAGGTCAGCTAATCAGTAAAGGAAAACAAACCTTTGAAATGGCGTTGGAAGCGGGTAAAAATTACATTGTCTCTTACTCGCTACCTTAAAAATTCAGCTTTTTGTAAGCAATTCAGGTTGATGTATTGATGGGTAAATAAGCGCTGTTTACGGTGACTTATTTGCCCATCCATTTTTTAAAGTCGGTGGCTCGTTCCCGGCTTACTAGAACCTCTTCAGCGGGGCAAGGGTTGAGCGTAAGTTTGAGCTTGTGATTAAAATAAGCGTGAATTTGCTGTACCGCGTTTACGTGAACAATAAACTGTCGGTTAGCCCGGAAAAACAGGGTAGGGTCAAGCATTGAATCCAGCTCGTCCAGTGTGTAATCCAGTGAATATTTTTGGCCTCTGAAGGTGCGAAACAAAGTGACCCGGTCTTCCGAGTGAAAAAACGCAATCTCGCCCACTTCGATGGGAAGCCACTGCGACAGGTGCCGCACCAGAAAACGACGCCGGTACTCGGCAGGCTCATTTTGTCGGCGCAACTGTTCGACAAGAGAATCAATAGCAACGACCTGAATGGTTGGTATTTCGGGCTGGCGGTTGAGAAGCTGGTATTTGTGTAAACTGGCGGCCAGTTCGGGCTGTTTGATGGGTTTTAGCAGGTAATCGATGCTGTTGACCTTAAACGCTTTAATCGCATATTCGTCGTAGGAGGTTGTAAAGATGACGGGGGTCGAAATCGACGTTTGTTCGAAAATTTCGAAGCTTTGCCCATCCGCCAGTTCAATGTCCATGAAGATCAAATCAAGGGACGGTTTTGTTTGAAGGTATTCTACCGATGTTTCTATACTGGACGTTACATTGACGATTTGTATATCGGGCGCTAATTCGGCCAGCAGTTTAGTCAGTCGGAGGGCCGCTAATTCTTCATCTTCTATGATAAGGACATTCATAAAATTGTCTGGGCTAAGAATTGGGTGAGTCGATTCACGAAACTAGCCAGACCGTACAATGCACCCAGCGCGACATTGTATCAACACCCCAAAAACGCGACTGAAACGGTATAGCCCGCTACTGACCTGAAACCAGATGCAACACAATAGGCTAAACCGGAATTAAGGGCAGAGCTACGACAAACTGATTGGTTTCTTCCCGCACCGAAGGCATCGGCTGACCCAGCATTTCGTATTTCGACAGAATGTTTGCTAAACCGACGCCCGTTGACATAACACCTTGTCTTTTTCGCTGAATATTATTGCGAACGTGTAGATTGGCCAAGCTGTCGGTTTGAATCTGAACCGTCAGCGGCTTACTCTTCATAACGATGTTATGTTTGACGGCATTTTCGACGAGTAATTGTAGGGTGAGCGGAGGAATTTGGTACGATTGGAACCGCTTGTCTACCTCAATCGACAGTTGAAAACCACTGCCGTATCGAGTCTGGAGCAGGTGAACGTACGAATGAATAAAGGATAGTTCCGTCGCGAGATCGGTTAAGTTTTGTTCACTGGCCCGCAACACATATCGGTACACAGAACTCAACTCTTCGGTAAACGTTTCGGCCTGCTTTGGATCTTCTCCAATCAACGTGATTAATGAATTCAGGCTGTTAAACAGAAAATGTGGGTTAACCTGCTGTTTGAGCACATCCATCTGTTGCTGCATGTGCAACTGCTTGAGTTTGTACTCCCGCTCGGTGCTTTGGCGTAATTGATTGTAGGTGTAAATGGATTCGTGCGAGCCCGCCGATATAACGTTCGTAACAAAGCCGATCATCAGTACCCAGGGAATGGTTTCGGGTTTGTACGGATACCCCAACTGTTCGTAGAGCCAATAAAGGATTAGAATCGCGGACATCATGAAGCCGACGTACATGAGCATGGAGTACAGAAGTCGCTGGCCGAACTGATCGGGTGCTCCGTAGCAATAACGCATGTAATTCATCCATAACGTGAGCACGACAAAGATGACTGCTCCCCAGATATTGATAATAATCGTACTGTCAATGAACAGCGATTTATCCTGAAAGTAAAGCGGCCCAAAAATGATGTAATTGGAAATAATAACAGCGGGGTAAGTCAGTAAATAGATGAGAAAATTATAGCGGTCAAACGTAGCCCACTGTTTCATAGACGAGGAATTAAGCTAATCCAAAGATAAACGATGGCGGGAGCGAATCAAGCGAAAAACAAGCAGGTCAACGGGGGAAGCTGAACGTCAAACCTGCTTGTACAAACTGCTAGACGGTCAGGTAACGACGTTGTAGTTCGGCGGCAATTCCTTTCTTGACCGCCCGGCGACCTAACCAGTTCAAGACAGGTTGCAGCACGGACATCCATCCGACCAGGTAGGTGCCACTAATCATAACCGTATAGCCTAGGGCGTAGAGGCTCTTAGGCATTCCCTGCGCGGTTGACTGCCCATCTCTGGCCAGGCCATACGTAATTTGAAGGGTCTGTTCAAAACCGGGGCAGCCGGGTGCAATCCGACACTGGAAGCGGCACGACTGAGCGCTTTGATTAAAGAAGCGATGTTTGCTGTAAGCAGGTGCCGTTGCCGATTCGCCCGGTTTTAGGCGGATAATCTGGTCGCCAACCTGAATGCTTAACTCACCTTCCAGACAAGTAAATTCTTCCGAGAAATCTTCGTGGTAATGCAACGGATTGCCCCCACCCGCTGAAAGCGTTACTTCAACTAACGTGTGGTAGCCATTGCTTTCGCGGCTTGTTTCCAGAAAGATTACTTCGTCTTTGAGGATCGGGTTGATGATGGTGCGCGAAGCGGTTAAGGTCGTTGCCGATTGTTTTACGGTTTGCATGAGCTTGTTGTTTAACTGAATGACTGGTTGAACGAATACCGGCTATTCGAAACCGGCGTTGATGGGACAAATTTGCGCAGAGACCAGGCCGATTACCGAGGATGATACTACTGAAGCGGTACTTAGACCTACTGAAGTGCTTACTTCCCCGCTTTGAGCAAATTGTTGCTATTCGGGCTAAACACACGCTGCGGCCCAAGCTGAGAGTTGATGAACAAATTGGCTGAGCCGATAGTCGGCAAGCGGAAATCTTGTAGGATTCAGGTTGCCTTTCGTGGTAGTTATCGCTTTCGTTTAGTGCGCACGATTATCAGGTGCGTATTTGGCTGTGGCTATCTCAAGAAAATCTGTTAAAATCTCAATTTCTGCCGACGCTCGACCGGGGTGGACAGGATTTAGCTTTGGCTCTTCGAATACCAACACTAAACGGTTCGTCAAGCTATGAATTATCAATCCCTTCTTCGTCAGCTTTATCAGGATTTCAATGCCCGTCACATTGATGCGGTTCTCGCTCATCTGCATACCGATGTCGCTTGGCCGAACGGGTGGGAGGGGGGCTATGTAGCGGGCCATGATGAAGTCCGCGCTTACTGGCTCCGGCAATGGCAGCAAATCAATCCTTCGGTAGAGCCGCTTTCCTTTGAAACAAGACCCGATGGAGAAATCGCGATCTTGGTTCATCAAGTAATTAAAGATCTGGACGGCCAGGTGATGAGTGATGAGCAGCTCAATCACGTATATCGCTTTGAAAACGGAAAAGTGCGGACAATGACAATCGAACACTGATAAGCTGTTCTACCACTATTTTCAAATCTAATCTGACAAACGATCTCGTAGCTAGAAATAAGGACTGTTTTGAGCCGTGGAAAGCAAACTAGAGTAGACCTTGTTGAATAATGAAGTAAAGACCGACAGGAACAGAACACGCTGCGCCGTATTTTTGTCCTTCTGTTTTACCGCACTAAAACAGAAGGACAATTGTAACCAATACACAATGATGTTTTGTGGCCGTTGTGCTTGGTCATTTTTGGGTAGGCTCTTCTAGTAAATTATGGTGGATTTACGTTCAACGTCAAAAAGTAAAACTTCATCGGCTTCATTCGCGGATACAAAACCACATTACAACATCCTTGATGGATTACGTGGCGTAGCGGCAATAACCGTTGTTTGTTTTCACTTATTTGAAGCCTTTGCAACCAGTCATTTAGACCAAAGAATCAATCACGGCTATCTGGCTGTTGATTTCTTTTTTATTCTGTCGGGCTTTGTAGTCGGCTACGCCTACGATGACCGCTGGGAAACCATGACGGTAAACGACTTCATGAAACGTCGGTTTATTCGCTTGCATCCGATGGTCGTGATGGGGGCCATTATCGGAGCCGTTATGTTTTACTTCCAGGGCTGCGCTGCCTGGGACGTGTCAAAAGTATCGGTGCCTACGCTGTTGGTAGCAACCCTTATAAATGCTTGCCTAATCCCGGCAACTCCCGGCTTTGAAATTAGGGGTGTTGGCGAAATGTTCCCGCTGAATGGTCCGAGCTGGTCTTTGTTTTTTGAGTACATCGGCAACATCCTCTACGCGTTCATTATCCGTAAACTTTCCACCAAAGCGCTTGCTGTACTGGTTGCACTGGCCGGTATCGGGTTAGCCGCATTTTCTATTTGGGGACCTTACGGCGATATATGCGTTGGGTTCTCATTAACGGGGGACAACATACTCGGTGGTTCTTTGCGTCTATTGTTTTCGTTCTCGGCGGGGTTGTTGTTATCTCGCGTGTTTAAACCTGTCCACGTAAAAGGAGCATTCTGGATCGGTGGTTTATCGATCATTATTCTATCAACCATTCCTCGAATCGGTGGCAGCGAACAGTTGTGGATGAACGGTTTATACGATGCAATCTGTGTTATTATAATCTTTCCTACGCTGGTTTATCTGGGGGCTTCAGGAACAACTACAGACCAGCTATCAACCCGACTGTGTAAGTTTTTAGGGGATATCTCTTATCCGCTGTACATGGTCCATTACCCGTTTATCTATTTGTATTACGCCTGGGTTAAAAACGAAAACCTCACATTCGAGCAATCGCTTCCCGGCGCTATAGCCCTTGTTGTTGGCTCTATTCTATTGGCTTACTTGTGCTTAAAACTATACGACGAACCCGTGCGCAAGTTTTTAACGAAGCGCCTGTTGCGAGTAGGAAAATAGCCTTTATTAAAGACCAGCTCTGTTAACTGTTCCCGTCGCTTCTCATTGAATAAAATATAACTTACTGCTCGTTTGAGAATCAGTTAGTTACAGCGTACTGTTCGTTGTTTGGATAACAAAATGCACCACTAATGTAGTTACCTACTTCAAATCGGTTTGATGTAATTAAATAGTTCGATCATGGGTCAGCAACAGCTATTACAGACAGTCGCCAGTAAACTAATCGAGCGCTGGCGTTTGGTTGAAGCACAGGGACAGAAAGATAGTAGTGGTGAAGCGAGTAAGACGTTTCATCATCAGGAAGGCCAGTTTCTTGAAGAGTTAATCGATCTGGTAAATTCAGGTTTAGCGGCCCCCAATTCAGATTGGAAAACGGAAAAACAGCCGAAGGCTCCACCTATCTACTTTAGTCCCGACTCGACTTATGTAGAGCCACGCTGATCATAAGTAGCCTTTTAATGAACGGGGTACTTTGAGTGATAAATGCTCGTCAGTTGCTATGACACACAGAGGTTCACGGGCCTGATCAGTTCCTATAAAACTCGCTGTTTGAAAATTAATAATCTGATAGATAAGTAGTTATCTTATAAATTAATTATTTTTTAATGAACTAGGAATAGTTTGGCTGGGATTGCTGTTCGTTTAAAACTACTGCATCTTCAATCCCATGCAATTCCTCTCTACGAATAACAAACTTCTTCCCCGCTGTTTAGCACTCTCTTTTACTCTTATTCAGTTTGGTTGCGGATCATCGACCAACGAAGCATCAACGGCGACCGAGATTCCCACATTGCCCGTCGTTCAAGTCAAAACAGCATCAGTCACAACGTATCAGGAGTTCTCGGCCACGCTCGAAGGCCGGGTCAACGTAGATATTCGTCCGCAGGTTGAAGGCTACCTAGAAAAAATTTATGTTGATGAAGGGGCTACCGTCCGCAAAGGACAGCCGTTGTTTCGCATCGATACCCGTACGTACCGCGAGCAAGTCGGTAATGCGGATGCCAGCTTGTTGGCCGCCAAAGCAAACCTGGATAAAGCTGCTCTGGAAGTAGCTCGACTAACGCCTTTGGTCGAAAATAACGTCGTTTCGGATGTTCAGCTCAAAGCCGCGCAATCGGCTTACGCAGCGGCTAAAGCGAATGTCGCACAAGCCCAGTCAATGGTGGGTAACGCCAATGTCAACCTCAGCCGTACACTAATCACCGCACCCGCTAGTGGTTTTATTGGTCGTCTGCCTTACAAAGTCGGCAGCCTGGTCGGACGAGCCGAGTTACAGCCTCTGACGACCGTATCTGATGTACACGAAATATACGCGTACTTCTCAATGGGCGAAGTTGACTTCCTTCGGTTTACCCAACAGGCGTCCGGTGGTAGTCTGGCCGATAAGATTCGTAAGCTGCCGCCTGTTGAACTGGTGCTTGCTGATGGCAAAGCCTATGCTCAGCACGGTCGGATTGAGATGGTATCGGGTCAGTTTGACAAAACGATGGGAGCCATCAGTTTCCGGGCCGTTTTCCCCAATTCACAAGGGCTGTTACGATCTGGCATCAGTGGGCGGGTCCGCATCCCTGAGCCGCATCCATCGGCGGTGGTTATACCTCAGGAAGCGACCTTCGAACGTCAGGATCGGGTTTTTGTTTTTGCCGTTGCCGATAGCAACAAAGTGGTGAGTAAACCACTTCAAATAGCCGGAAAAAGCGGTAACTTTTACCTGATTACCAAAGGTGTAAAACCCGGCGAGCGCATTGTACAGCAAGGGCTGGATCGGCTTCGCGATGGGGATGCCATTACCCCCCGCCTTGTTGCTGTCGATAGCCTGACAACGTCCCGCGAACTGTAATTACTTCAACGAAATTCATCGTTCTGATCGGCTTTGCCCGATTGGAGCGCTTCTGGCAAAACCATGCTTAAAACATTCATTGAACGTCCGGTACTGGCTACGGTCATTTCGATTCTGCTGGTCATATTGGGTGTCATTTCTTTGGTCACGCTGCCCGTCACGCAATTCCCCGAAATTGCCCCGCCAAGCGTGCAGGTTGCGGCTTCGTACCCCGGCGCTAATGCCGAGGTGGTTGCCCGCTCCGTCGCTACCCCCCTCGAAGAGGCCATTAATGGGGTTGAAAATATGACGTACATGACATCGTCGTCGGGTAATGATGGGTCAGTAGCAGTCAACATTTACTTTAAACTCGGCACTAATCCCGATCTGGCGGCTGTAAACGTACAGAACCGGGTAGCCAAAGCCACGAGTCTTTTACCCGCCGAAGTCATCCAGGCGGGGATTTCGACGCAAAAGCAACAGAACAGTATGATTATGATCCTCAACCTGAACAGTGATGAGGACGTATACGACGAAACGTTTTTGCAGAACTACGCCAAGATCAACCTGATCCCAGAGTTACAGCGGGTGAACGGTGTCGGACAAGTGATGGTGTTCGGGGTGAAAGACTATTCCATGCGAATCTGGCTAAAACCGGATCGATTGGTGGCTTATGGCCTTTCTCCCCAGGAAGTGCTCGGAGCGATTCGGGAACAGAACCTGGAAGCGGCTCCCGGTAAAATCGGTGAAAACAGTCGGGAATCGTTTGAGTACGTTATCAAATACAAAGGCAAACTTAGCCAGCCGGAACAGTACGAAAATATTATCCTCAAAGCGAATGCCGATGGATCGGCTATTCAGCTAAAGGACGTAGCCCGGATTGAATTTGGTTCGTTTACCTACAGTGGCGATACAAAAGTAAACGGTCGGCCAAGTGTGGGTATTGCGATCAACCAGATGGCGGGTTCTAACGCCAATGATATTCAGGTTGCTATTCTAGCGATCATGGATAAGGCCAAAGGAGCGTTTCCGAAGGGAATTAATTACACCATCGGGTATAGTACCAAAACCTTCCTCGACGAATCCATCGATCAGGTTACGCATACGCTGCTCGAAGCATTTGTGCTCGTGTTTATCGTGGTGTTCCTGTTTTTACAGGATTTTCGGTCCACGCTTATTCCGGCGATTGCGGTGCCGGTCGCCATTGTCGGTACGTTCTTTTTCATGCAGCTGTTCGGCTTTACGATCAATCTGCTGACATTATTCGCACTCGTACTGGCGATTGGGATTGTGGTTGATGATGCCATTGTGGTGGTAGAAGCGGTTCACACTAAGATGGAGAAAAGCCGCCAGTCGGCGCGGGTCGCTACGTTGCATTCCATGCAGGAAATTTCGGGTGCCATTATCTCTATCACGTTGGTAATGGCTGCGGTATTCGTTCCGGTTGGTTTCATGAACGGTCCTGCCGGGGTGTTCTACAAGCAATTTGCCTTTACGCTTGCAATAGCCATCCTGATCTCGGCGGTTAACGCCCTAACGCTGAGTCCGGCACTGTGCGCATTGCTACTCAAAAATTCGCATCACGTTGACGGTGCAGCGCACAATGGTCATTCGAAGAAAGGATTTTTAGACCGCTTTTTTGCGGGCTTCAACGCCGGATTTACATCGCTGACGAATCGCTACGTTGGTGGACTACGGTTTTTGATTCGCCACAAGTGGGTCGGCTTAAGCGGTCTGGCGTTAGTGACAGCGGTAGCGGTCTGGTTCATGCGCACAACCCCAACGGGTTTTATCCCATCCGAAGACCAGGGCTTTATCGCTTATTCGCTGAAGCTACCGGCGGGGGCTTCGTTACAGCGCACGCAGAAAGTTGCGGATAAAATCGAAGGTATTCTGCATAAGACCCAAGCCGTTGAACAGCACATTGAAATTAGTGGCTTCAACATGATTGCGAACTCGGCGAGCCCGTCGTATGCAGCCGGATTCGTTAAAATGAAGCCATACGCAGAGCGGGGAGCGGTGAAGGATTTACAGCAGGTCGTTGATGCCGTAAGCAAGCAGGTTGCTGGTGTTGAAGAAGGGCGGGTAGACGTATTTACCATGCCAACTGTACCGGGCTTTAGCAATGTCGATGGGTTTGAATTGTTATTGCAGGACCGAACAGGCGGGAAGCTGAATAAGCTGAGTGCTACAGCCAACGCGTTTATTGAGGAAATCCAAAAGCGGCCCGAAATTGCCGCTGCCTTTACGACATTCGACACGGGTACCCCGCAGTTTGAACTGGAACTGGACGTAAAGAAAGCGAAGCAACTAGGCGTTTCAACCAGCGACATCATGCAAACGATGCAGGTGTATTACGGGAGTACGTTTGCGTCGGATTTCAACCGCTTTGGCAAGTTTTATCGGGTTATTGCTCAGGCTGACGCTCCGTATCGGGCTGATCCGTCCTCGCTGAACAGCATTTATGTCAAAAATGCGACGGGACAGATGGTTCCGATGACGACGTTTGTGACGCTTAAGCGTGTGTACGGACCCGAAGCCGTTACCCGAAACAATCTTTTCACATCGGTCGCTATCAACGGAATGGCTAAACCGGGTTATAGTTCAGGGGATGCGATTCGGGCAGTAGAAGAAGTTGCGAAACAAAAACTACCGGTCGGGTACACGTACGAATGGACCGGGATGACGCGGGAAGAAATTGCAGCGGGTGGCCAGTCGGGTTTAATCTTCGGACTTAGTCTCGTGTTTGTGTATTTCCTGCTGGCAGCGCAGTACGAGAGCTACATTCTGCCCTGGGCCGTCCTGCTGTCTATTCCGACGGGGATTCTGGGCGTTTTTCTGTTCATCAATCTGGCCGGAATCGATAACAACATCTATGTGCAGGTCGGTTTGATTATGCTCATCGGGCTTTTAGCCAAAAACGCCATTCTGATTGTCGAATACGCGGTGCAGCGACGGCAGACGGGTATGGGCTTATTGGCGTCGGCTTTGGAAGCATCGCGGTTGCGGCTGCGCCCGATCCTGATGACTTCGTTTGCCTTTATTGTCGGGCTCATCCCGCTTATGGGTGCAACGGGTGCTTCGGCTAAAGGAAATCACTCGATCAGTATAGGAACGGCAGGGGGAATGTTGACAGGGGTTCTGTTTGGCCTCTTTATCATCCCCGTCTTATTCGTCATTTTTCAGGGACTTCAAGAGAAGATTCGTCGGCCTAAAACCGACGAGGAACGGAAGGCGCTGGCCGAAGAAGCCTTTGCCGATAGTCCGCTAAATCGTAATTAATCATGCTGCAAAGATTTATTCTATCGTTGCGCCCATACTTCAGCATTCTTCTCATTCTGTCCATCTTGTCGAGTTGCAAAGTCGGGCAGAACTACCAGCGGCCAATCACGAAGCTACCGGAACAGTTTAGCCCACAAGCTTCAACCGCCGATACGTCCAGTGTGGCAAAAATGCCCTGGCGTCAGTTTTTTCAGGATGCTGAACTGCAAAATCTGATCGGGAGCGCGCTTACCAACAATTTTGACTTACAACTGGCAATTAAACGTATTGAAGAGAATCAGGCTTATGTCCGGCAAACACGTTATGCATTGTTACCATCGGTCAACGCCCAGGTGGCGGCTTCCACGGTTACCCCATCGCGTAATAGTCTGAACGGACTGAGTCTGGAGAATTTTATTGGCACGCGGCATCTGGAAGATTATTCGGCCAATCTCGCTCTATCTTGGGAAGTGGATATATGGGGACGTATTCGTCGGCAAAACGAAGCGACAATAGCTACTTTTTTACAGACGCAGGAAGCCGCTAATGCCGTTCGTACTAATCTGGTCGCGAATGTGGCAACGGGCTATTTTAACATCCTGCTGCTGGATGCACAACTCGATGTTGCCAAACGCAACCTGGCTCTTGGTGATACGATTGTGCAATTGGTACGCTTTCAAAAAAAGTCTGGCGATGTAACGGAACTCGCTGTTCAGCAAGCCGAAGCGCAACGTCAGACTGCCGACCTGTTGCGTGCGCAGTTGGAACAGGGCTTGATTATTGAACAGAATGGACTCCGGCAACTTCTGGGTGACTGGCCGGGAAGTATTGAACGTGGCAATCGACTTACTACCTATCCCGTAGATGATACATTGCTAGCGGGCGTACCGGCTCAGCTGTTGGCCAATCGCCCGGATGTACGCGCTAGCGAATTAGGGTTGGTGGCTGCTAACGCCCGCATTGGCGTTGCGCAGGCCAGCTTGTACCCCGCGCTGACCATTACGGGTTCGGGCGGTTTGAATTCGTTTCAGGCGCAGAACTGGTTTGCTTTCCCCAACTCCTTATTTTACAATCTGGCGGCAGGGTTGACGCAACCCGTTTTTCTGCGACGACAGCTCCGTACGCAACTGGAGGTAACAACGATTCAGCAGGAGGCAGCCCTGATCCAGTTTCGCCAAAGTATAAACAATGCCGTTAAGGAGGTAGCCAATGCGCTGGCACAAAGTGAACGGTTGCAGGAGCAGGAGCGGATCGCTATCGGGCGGGTACAGACATTGCAAGGGGCTGTTAAAAATGCAAAGCTCCTGTTTAAAAGTGGTATGGCTACGTATCTCGAAGTAATCACCGCTCAGAGTAACGCGTTACAAGCTGAACTAGCTTTGGCTGATATTAAACGGCAGCGACTAGGCGCTATGGTCGAAGTCTACCGGTCGTTAGGCGGTGGCTGGCGCTAGATCGGCTTAGCAGATTGAGCAACTACTTATTTGTTTATCATGGTTGCTCGATCTGCTAAGCATGATTATTGCTACGTACGGATATCTCCTACAAATTCTCGATTTAAATAGAATATATAGCTATTCTGCCGAAAGGGTTGATGTTTAGTGAGTAGCAACGTTCTATATGTGTCCGTTTTTGGGTATCCTTTAAATAAGAATACCACCCAGTAAATAAGATAAAGCTAATTTGTGATTAGGTCGCACTTGCTTAACAATTATGCGTAGAATTGTTACCTGTAACTAAAAAGTGTTAACCTAATTAGCAAAATGACTTTGATGTTAAGTGTATTCACGTATGTGGTGACCGTACCTGTACGACTGCTCACCGTCTCTTTATCTTTTCGGCGTTTTACCAGCAAATCGGGCTGCCCTTACTGCGGGAGTGTTTTGGATAGTGAACGTACTACCAGACCCTTGTTAGTAAAAAACTTGCTTTTCTTTTTACCGTTAAAGGCTTATAAGTGCATGAAATGCCGTAAAGAACATGTACGGTTTTAGTTTGTGTATAGATCTTGATGCAGTACATACGTCGCATGTAGTGTCTAACAAACTGGTTTTGGGGAAAACCATGAAGAAGGCTACAAGGCAAGAGGTGTTTTAAGAACTACTGAATAAGTGGATAAAACAGGTAAGCCAGACTTAGTTAAGTCTGGCTTACCTGTTTTATTGACCGATAGATAAAGGAAGTCGAGATAGGAGAGATGCGTAGTTTTGTTTTATGTTGTTAATACCAGCGCTATTGATTTTTGTATAACTTCGGATACAGCGACTGGCGTAAGTATACGCTGAACGTTGTTTACTTGGTAAAAACGAGTATTGCTCATTCCGGCAAGCTTTATCCACAACGATCATGATTGAAAGACTGAGTTTATCAGACGAAATTACGTTCAATCAATTTGGGCAGGGAGTTGTTTCGGAACTTGCTTTACTAGAGCGTTTTAGCCAATTCAATGAAGAACAAAAAAGGATGCGTGTTCTTAGTTTGTTTACGCTGGCCCGGCAGTCAAAACTCAATGAAGAGGATATAAAACAAGTCTTAACGGATGTACCGCCTACCAAACCTGATCAATCACCTTTTTCAATACTGTATACGAGTCGGTTAAACAAAGGGCTACGGATAAATCTGGCTGAAACGGAGCTAGACAATTCGTTTGTGCTTTTGCTACGATTATTCAAAACCGCTTACCAACGCTGCTACGAGCGTGAAAAAGGCAGTATTGCGAACTGGTGGTACTGGGATTTGTCAAAGCCTGAAACGGTACAGCGTATAGTTTCGAGGCATAATGAACTGGTCGAAGAAGTCTACAACGATCCAGGTTTTAAAAGCGAATTTTCATGCATTGCAAAGCTGTGGAATAAGCGGAAGGAAAACCGGGGAATTCCACAGCAGGAGCCAACTCCTGATTCCCCAACGCGCTTCAATTTTCTCTCGTACGATGAGATCGTATACAGTTCAATGATAGCATGTTGGGACAAGACACTTCATTCGATAATGGCGTTGGAAAATGCACTCAAAAACGCACTTTCCAAACGGTACGGTTTACCCGTCGAGCTGATCGAACGAGTAACAGACAACGTAATCGAACGGTACTACCGCGAAATGTATAACTCAGGACTGATTGAGTAGAAATCGTCCTTCCGCTTATACTGAACAATAAAGCCCCACGCTGTATAAGTGGGGCTTTATTGTTCAGTCAGTTTCTAATCCTTTAGGTACACTAATCTGTATTTTGCAGCGCTCAAAATGGTCTTTGGCCCGTTTTACGCTCAAAAACAACTCGCTTTCCAATTTACTCAGCCCGTTGAAGAGCTGATAAACGTGTCTTACTCTTCCCTTCTCTTTGCTACGGACAATTGCTTTAATTTTATCCTTGGCCAACGTCTGCTCGGTTGTGGTGTAATAGACCACATCGCCGACATATAACTCAAACATACTGGGTAGAAAAGCCGAGGAGTTGGTACGACTGGCTTTCAATAAGAAAACAAACCGATACAACCATTAATTCGTTCTAAATCATATTTTAAGCACTTTTTTGCATATTGATTTCTTAGACATGCAAACGAAATTCATTGCATCTGTATATTTTATTTGTATGATAGTGCCACGGTTTCTGCGAGATATTTATAATAGGCATTCTATTAAAAGCTAATCAATTTGTGGTGTCGGTTTTGAGAAACCGACACCACAAATTGATTAGCTTTTAACGAATTTTTGAAACGAGAAGTCAGGATGACGCATCTCTAGTTCGTTCATCGTTGAGTCATGCTGGGCCGCTGTTGCGTAAACCTTCATTTTTTGCTCATAATCGTCAATAGCAGCCTGCACAGTTTGATAGTCTCCGCTAGTCAGGTTATCGGATAAAATCAATGCATCCAGGAGGCCTGTGTTAACGCCCTGACCCGCAAAGGGCGGCATCAAATGAGCGGCATCTCCAATGAGCGTTATGGGTAACGAACGATTCTCTTTCCAGGGTTTATCCAAGGGTAGTTTTCTGGTCGGTAACCCCCAAAAAGTAGAAGTAGCCTGAAATAATTGGTGGTAGCGTTCGTCCCAATCGGCGAATCGTTCGGAGAGAAATGAACGAACGCTATCCTTGTTCTGGAAGTTGACTTTATTGTCATTGGTCCACCCGGCTGGTGTCGCAAAAATGACATTATAGGTCAGGGCCCCGTCGTTGTCGGGATTTGCCACCAACAAATTGCCTTGGTAAGAACTCATCAGGATATTGCCACCGGATAACTGGAAGAAAGGAAGACAGTTGATTTCAGGGTCAAGTACCTCTCCCTGGATAAAATAGGTTCCGGTATCTTCGACTTTACTGTCGGTGACCTTTTCTCGTACGTTAGACATTCCCCCATTCGCCACAATGACAAAATCAGCTGTCGCCTGACTTTCGTTTTCAAATTGCAGGAGCCAGCTTCCGTTGTGCTCGTTGAGTCCTGTCAGTTTACTGTTCCAGACAACGGTGTCACTGGCTAAGCTATCCAGCAGCATTTTCCGTAAATCGTTCCTGTTAATTTCAGGGTTATTATACTGGTTTTCGGGTGTGGGTTTCTTAGAGAACAATAACCGGCCTCGCTCATCGGCTAGGGTTCTGCCCATTGGTCTGGCTAAGGCGAAGTACTGTTCGAGCAACCCTGCTTTTTCCATCGCTCTCTGGCCGGAAGATTTATGCAGGTCAAGCGTACCGCCCCAAACTCGCGCTTGTGCGTCCTTATCTCTTTCGTAAACCGTCACCTTAATACCTTGCTGTTGTAGTAATTTCGCCATTGTCAGACCGACGGGGCCTGCACCGATAATGGCTATCTGTTTATCTTGAAGTACCATACGCTTGTATTGTTTGACGCCGATACAAAATTCCAGTACCTTTTCGGAGTTAAATAACCCTCTTCGCTCAAAAAATAGTCGTAAAGGATTACAATGGTCAGAGACGATTGGCAAACTATTCCACTGGTTTTACAAACGTTTGCTCGTGTAGTAGGGGCAGAAATAAAAAACCGAAGACTGGTTATTCCCGAAAAGTTTGGTAGCGGTTATTGCGCCGGATATGTTTTTAATGCGCATATCCGAATGCTGATCCTGAATTATGAACTCAAGGAAGATCTGCTGCTCCAAAACCCGGAGGTTAACGCAGCTGGGCGCATGATTCTCTTTAAGTTTCAGAACGTAATTCCCAAACCAACTACCGCAACAACGGGTAAGGAAACCCCTTCTGTTTTAATTGCGACCAGTAGTATGAATACTGACGTTGTTATACCGATCCATACCAATACGTCGACGATCAATATAGAAGTAGATACGTATTATTTGAAGGAATTGGTAGATGTGTCAGACGAATCGCCGGTTTTGCAAAGCCTGCTTGCCAACGCACAACCGTTGCTGTTTGAAGAAATGATCTTTCCGTCTTTACAGGGTATCATAGACGAACTGTTGACTGAATCAGTTGACGAAATGTTCCAACTGTTTTTTCTGAAAATAAAGGCGGAGGAGCTGATTTGCCGATTGTTGATGGCGTTGAAAAAGCGCGACGAAAAGCAGCTTTATTCCATAAACGGTTTGGATAGCCAAGCCATTTACCGTGTGAAAGCGCAAATACTGGAACGCCTGGAAACTCCGCCGGTGATTAATGAATTGGCCGTTAGCGCCCGGATGAGTCCATCCAAGTTGAAACGGTTATTCAAGCAAATCTTCGGCAATAGCCTTTTCAGTTATTACCAGGATTTCAGAATGAGAGAAGCGGCTCGCCTATTAAAAGAGGAAAAACTATCCGTTTCGGAGGTAGGTTATCGACTCGGCTTTACCAATCTAAGCCATTTTTCGAGGATCTTCAACGAGCACATTGGAAGAAATCCGAAACAGTATAGCCGCACTAAATAGCAATCGGCTTACCCCTGACATATACCCGTCCGGGGGTAAGCCGATTGCTCACCCCCGGACGGAAAATGGATAGTTTAACTAAATCACCTGACGACACGAATTCCTCGTCAAATCTGCGAGTAGGCAGTGGGTACCAGAAAGGTACGGTTGATATTGGATATAATTTTAGCGTCCGCATACTCCGGCATTGAGCTGATCTTTTTCCACTCTGGGTCGCCACCAAACGTTCGCCAGTTCTGGTCATGCTCCGCCATGTCGTCGAACGTTAGCATGTATGTCAGATTAGGGCGCATTGGGCCAATCAGCGTTTCGCCAAAAAAGACGGGAGTTAACCCAACTCGTTTGAAGATGGCAATCTCCCCACCCTGGTTAAACATCTCGATCTTTTTCTTGCCGGCGGTTTCGTTATGACTTTCGTACCGACGTAATTCAAACAGGCGCTGCTTTTTAGGGGGAACTTCCAGCCGGGGCATATCCGCCAACGCTTTCAGCAGCGAACTTTCGATGCGCTCATACGCTGGTGCCGTTGCTTCCGCATTCAGGTAATCTGCACCGGCTTGCTGGTAGGCGCTATCCTTGGCCAGCTGATCCGATACTTTTAAATAATCGTCCATTGAGTTGAACGGAATAACCACCGCCAGCTTGGTAAACCCCTGCGGAAGATATTCGGTAAATACACCAATGTTTTTACTGCCCAACCGATTGAGCGCTGGAATGGCGGCCTGTTGCCAGTAATTGTTTAGAATAGTCAGTTGTTTCCCATTTTTCAAACTGTAGATCCGAAGCTCGTAAAACTCTGGGCTTTGACTTTGGTGAGCGTCTGAAGGAGCTATTGATTGACTCAGCGGATTAACGAAACTTGATACTGAACCGGTTAAAAGAGAGGCTTTAACGAATGAACGTCTTTTCATAAAATGAGTTGTTGAAAGTACTTTCCTGGGCTGATGGTTAGTTGTCAGGAAAGCATGCAAATGTATTGGTTTTTCTGACCTGGTTTTAGAAAATACTTGATGCGTTTACGCCCATTTTTCTACCAAATACAAGGCGTATTTCTTTCCATGATTTGATCCCGCTTGCAGAAGTAACCTGTTTCGGAATGGTGCTATAGATGCACTCCCTGTATGACTTGCTTTTGGAAACAGAAAGAGCGTTGAGACAGGATAACTGCTAATTTTTACGATGACTATTCTCAAATCCGACGTACTTTTGCAGCACCATGCGTTCCGTATTGACATACATCCTGTTGATAGCTGTGCTCTTGCCTAGCATTAGTCCCTGGGGAACCGTTGCCTATTATCACCTCAACAAAGATTACATTGCCCGTGTCCTCTGCGAGAACCGCAGCAAACCTGAGCTTCACTGTGACGGAAAGTGTTATCTGGCAAAACGCCTGAAAGCCCAGCAGGACAAACAGGATAAAGAAACGACGGAGCGAGTACAGCAAACAGCGCCGATCCAATTATTTTGCGAAACGCATTTTTCATTTGATTTTGCGCGTGAGATTGCGTTTAGCCATCGTCAGGTATTTCATTATCTGATTTCTTCCTACATGTCGCCGGCTAGCGGTCTGCTTCGTCCGCCCTGCGCCTAAACTAACCGATTTTAGTATACCCTCTTTTTTACGACTGGCTCCCATTCGTACACGTAATTTATTGATAGTTAACTTATTGTGTCGGTAGTCGCACGTGGCTGACGCTCAGTCTAATCAGGTAACATTCATAGTTTCTAAATCATCCGTGGCTGTCTACTGGCCACAGAACAACTAGTCGATCCTCAATGAATTTATTTAAAATAGTCGTAGCTATGCTGGCTGCGATAACGCTATTTGCTTGCCAATCGAAACCAACTTCCGATGCGACTGCACACGCATCCCATTCGACGGCGCAAGCCGCTGCGAAACCAAAATCCGTGGCCGATCTTGAGCAGCAAATACTAGCCGTTCACGATAGTGTAATGCCCGCCATGAGTGAACTGATGCGGCTGAATAAAATGATTAGCCAACAACTCGCCGAGCAAAGTAAACAACCTGCCTCAGCCGATGCTCACCAGCGGGGACTCGCGGTAAAGGCTGCGCTGGAACAGGCAGACCAGTCGATGATGAACTGGATGCATCACTACAACGGAGATACACTCGCTACATTGACTGAGCAGCAGGCACTGGCTTATCTACAGGAGGAGCAACAACGCGTCAATGCCATGAGTGAGCTGATGCGAAAAAGTATTACGGACGCACAAGCCTATCTAAAACGATGATGAAACCAATCTTTCTTGCCGCGGGCTTATTCCTTTCTCTGAGTAGTTGCCACCTGACCGACGAAAAACTGCCGTATATGGGGGAGTCCGAAACTGTGACCAAAATCGTCGATGGTAAAAAAGTTACGGAGCGAGAGTACCCCGCCATTCCGGCCTTCTCATTCGTTAACCAGGATGGGAAAGCCATAACCCAGGACGATTTTAAGGACAAAATCTACGTAACCGATTTCTTTTTCGTGACCTGTCCGACCATCTGCCCGATCATGAAAAAAAACATGCTGACTGTTTATGAAGCCTACAAGGATAGTCACGACGTACGCATCTTATCGCACACCATCGATCCCGATCACGATACGCCTACGGCGTTGAAGCAATACGCCAACGACATGGGCGTCGTGGGAAACATGTGGCAGTTTGTGACGGGCGACCGCGAGAAAATTTACGACATTGGCGAGAATCACTATCTGGTGACGGCTACCAAGGATTCTACAGCTCCGGGAGGCTACATACACAGTGGAGCGTTCGTGCTGATCGACAAGGAAAAGCACATCCGGGGTATGTATGATGGCACCACGCTGGAAGGTACTCAGAAGTTGATCCGGGACATTGACGTGCTTCGGCGGGAGTATGAGTAACGAATTTAAAAGTAGAATTGTATGAAGCTAACGCGTCGTTTATTTACTATTCATAGCTGGCTGGGGCTAATCACGGGCATTTTCCTAATTCTATTAGGGCTGAGTGGGTCGGTGCTGGTCTTCCGACACGAACTGGATCGACTAGCCAATCATGATTTGTTGACGGTAAAGCCATCTCGTCCGCTTTATGAACGCTCGTTGACCAGATGCTACCAGACGATTACTGCCCGTTACCCTAATTTGGATGGTATTGCCTGGATGAATCCGAATGCTGGTCCTACGGATGCTTACGATTTCCGGTTATACCTGAATGACGCTCGCCTATTCACGTACGATTTGGGACTTATTTCGTTGAATCCGTACACGAATACTATTCTGCGCGAAGGTAAATCGAGTGATTTCAGCCCTAGCTTCATTGAATGGCTATTGCAGTTTCATTTCAGCTTTCAATTGGGTGTACCCGGTGCGGCTTTGGCGGCTTTGTTTGGATTGACTATGTTAGGCTCACTGTTGACAGGCGTGGTTGTTTACCGAAAGATAATCTGGAAAGTACTGTGTTTTCGGGTGCGGATTAATAGAAAAAACTGGCGTACCCTTAGCTCTGATTTACACCGGGTCGTCGGCGTCTGGTCGCTGCTGCTGAATGCGATTATTTTCTTTACTGGGTTCTGGATGAACCTGTTTGCGTTCGAAGCGAAAACCTGGAAAACCGAGCAAATACCTACGCATCTGAATACAACAATGGTATTATCGGCTGATGCTCTACTTCAAAAGGCCAGGCAATTAATGCCCGATTTAAAGCCCTCGTACGTTTATTTGCCGACTCAGCCCGAGCGAAAATTTCGGGTCAATGGTCCGTTGGAAGGTCAATGGGCTTTGTGGGGAACGGGCAACTTGGTCAGTCTTGATCAGCAAACGGGTAAGCTGATTCAGCTTCGTCGCTTAGCAGCGCTTCCTATTGGTGATCGCCTTGAAGCTACATTTTTTCCTTTGCATGTAGGCAACTATGGTGGCTTACCGGTAAAAGTGCTGTACGCACTTATTGGCTTGACGCCCGGATTACTGGCTATTACCGGCTTTCTGCTTTGGTGGCGTCGTGTCCGAAAAGCTGTTCCGAATGCGTCCCGGAAATATGTTTTGGTTAAATCAACCTAAAGGATAAGCAACTATGAGTGCTTTACCTACTCGTCAGGATTTGCGTCAGCTATTGGCTGATACAGGTGTTACCTTGCCCGAATCGAAGCCTGTCTTAAGGCAGGATGTTGTGCACTGGACGGCACTGGTGCTCATTCATTTTACCGTGCTTTTGGGAATCGGCGATATGCTCTTCCGTCTTTGTTCTAACACGCATTGATCGATCAGGTACTGCAAAATCCGTTTTCAAATTCGCCAGGGTTTCAACTCGGTGAATTTGAAAACGGATTTTTGTTTTTGTTTGGTTGTCAGGGCATTATAGATAGCATAGTCGTGCCTTAGTGACGAAGTCGGGTTAAAAATTAACGTTATATGTGTTCTTATTCTCGCTCATCACAAACGTACTGTGGGTGCTCCCGATACTGGTTACCGAACCCAATTTATTAAAGACAAAGTCCTGGTAGTGTTTCATGTCTTTGGCATACACCTTTAAAAGAAAGTCGAAATCCCCGGAGATATTGTAGCATTCAACTACTTCGTCCAGCCTAAGAATGTCAGTTACAAACTCATGTCCAATGCGTTTATCATGCTGCTTAAGCTTGATATTACAAAAAACGATTAATCCGTAGCCCAGCTTTTCGGCATCAATCAAAGCGATGTATTTCTTGATGTAGCCATTAGACTCCAAACGCTTTACCCGTTCAAAAACCGGCGTATGAGACAGATTTACCCGATCCGCCAATTCTTTTATAGTCTGTTTCGAATTTTCTCCCAGAAGTTTGAGTAACTGCTCGTCTATATCGTCTAGTTTTTCCATAGAAGGATTTTCTGTTGTGGGCAGAAGAATCAATTACAAAGAGAATAAATAACTATTACGATCACGAAAGTAGAATTTTTATCTTAATTAAGTTATATAAAGTAGATGTTAAATCTGACAATATAATTTTGACCCGAATTTTATCCGTCAACAGGGTTCGATTCAACGTTCTTTTCTAAAGTGCCTGAAATAGGTTTTCGACGAGAGTCGGAATCAAAAGGGAATCGGTCAGACTGCTGATGTGGTCTAAAGCCGAACTGTCGCGCAACTGTACGTAACGCACAAACTGTCGTCCCATGCACGTTCACTGACCGTCAAAGGTTGGGAAGGACGGACGACAGGTTACAAGTCAGGATACCTGCCTTTTTTAGGAATAGACAATGTTTTCGCGGAATAAAACACGTAGTCTGACCTTATACCTTTCAGCCGATTGTATGTCGGCTTCTGTGTCGCCGTGCGCTCTGTTCTCGAAGCCTTGTCCCGTTTAGTGAAGCACGTTTCACCTGTTTTCATCAAAACAATCAACAAAAATGCTGACACAAAACCTGGGCTACCCTCGGATTGGTGGACAACGACAACTCAAAAAAGCCAGCGAACAGTATTGGGCAGGCAAGATCGACCTGACGGAATTAAATCGGGTTGCTCAGACGATCAAAGAAGAAAACTGGCAAACGCAGCTGGGTGCTGGTATTGATCTAATTCCGTGTAATGATTTTAGTTTTTACGATCAGACGCTGGATACAAGCCTGCTGCTGGGCGTTATCCCTCCGCGTTACAGACCTGTGCTGTCCGAAGTTGCCCATAACCAGGAAATCGATCTTTATTTCGCGATGGCCCGGGGCTACCAGAAGGATGGTCTGGATATTACGGCGATGGAAATGACCAAATGGCTGGATACAAACTACCATTACATTGTGCCGGAGTTTACCGCCGATCAGGAGTTTCGCATTTTTAACGAACATGTATTCACCGAATACACGAACGCCAGGCAACTGCTCGGTCAAAAGGCCAAGCCGGTATTGGTTGGTCCAGTCAGTTATCTGCTCTTGGGTAAAGAAAAACAAGAAGGCTTCGACCGCGTTGAGTTGATCAACAAACTGGTTCCAATATACGTCGAGATCATCAATCGGCTCGGACAACTAGGTGCCGAATGGATTCAGCTGGATGAGCCCTACTTAGCCCTCGATTTGTCGAAGAAAGAGAAAGAAGCGTTTGAATTTGCCTATCGACAGATTGCTAGTCAGGTAAGTGACGTCAAACTCATGGTCGCTACTTATTTCGACGCTTTGCTGGACAATACCGCATTGGCTGTCAGCTTACCCATCACGGCGTTGCACGTTGATCTGGTTCGCGCTCCCGAGCAGTTGGATGAAGTGCTTACCTTAATTCCCGATCCGCTTATACTCTCTCTGGGTATTGTGGACGGACGAAATGTCTGGAAGAACGATTACGAAAAATCGCTGAAGCTGATCAACAAGGCTGTTGAGAAACTAGGAAAGAACCGCGTGATCATTGCGCCATCCTGCTCGCTGCTACACAGCCCAATCGATCTGGATGGAGAAACCGCGCTTGATCCAGAAATCAAAAACTGGATGGCCTTTGCGAAACAAAAACTAAATGAAGTAAGTGAACTGGGGCAGATCGTTGACGGAAACCAGACGTTGTTGGAGGCCAATAAAAAAGCAATCCAAAGCCGACACGCTTCACATAAAGTACACAAGCAAGCGGTTAAAGATCGGGTGGCAGCCATCACGGATGCCCAACGAACCAGCGCTTTCCCGATTCGTCAGCAGATCCAGCGTGAACGTTTCAACCTACCAGCCTTTCCAACTACAACGATTGGTTCTTTCCCGCAAACGGATGAAATTCGTCAGTTACGGGCTAAACTAAAAAAGGGAGAGTTAACGGTTGAGCAATACGAACAATCGATTGAGCAGGCGACCATCGACGCGATTCGTTGGCAGGAAGCAATCGGTATCGATGTACTGGTCCACGGCGAGTTTGAGCGGAATGATATGGTTGAGTATTTCGGTGAGCAACTCGAAGGGTTCCTCTTTACCAAAAACGGGTGGGTACAAAGCTATGGCAGCCGTTGCGTCAAACCGCCCGTAATTTTCGGAGATGTCAGCCGTCCGAATGACATGACCGTACGTTGGAGCCAATTTGCGGCTGCCCAGACCGACAAACCCATGAAAGGTATGCTGACCGGCCCGGTAACGATCCTGCAATGGTCTTTTGTCCGTGACGATCAGCCCCGCGAGGTAACTACCAACCAGATCGCGCTGGCGATCCATGACGAAGTTCAGGCGCTGGAAGCGGCTGGTATCGGCATCATCCAGATCGATGAAGCCGCGATTCGAGAAGGACTGCCATTGCGCAAAGCCAAGCGCCCGTACTACCTGAATTGGGCCGTGAAAGCCTTTCGGATAACGGCCAATGGCGTTGACGATCAAACGCAGATTCATACTCATATGTGTTACAGCGAGTTTAATGATATTATTGAACATATTGCCGCTATGGATGCAGATGTAATCACGATTGAGACTTCCCGTTCCCAAATGGAATTGCTCCATGCGTTTGCTCATTTTGACTATCCAAACGAAATCGGACCCGGTGTCTACGATATTCACTCGCCACGAGTTCCGAGTACGGACGAAATGACTGCTTTGCTATCCAAGGCCGCAGATCTGTTGCCAGCGCACAACTTGTGGGTGAACCCGGATTGTGGACTAAAGACTCGAAAATGGCCGGAAACCAGGGAGGCTTTAACAAACATGGTAGCAGCCGCCAAGCAGGCACGAGAGCAAATCAATACAGAAATCATACGGTAAAATAGGGAAGGGCGGGCGATTCCGCCCTTCATCATTCCGCTAAAATGACAGTGTCGTGTATCAATCCTGTTGATGCCGCCAAATCGATCAGTAAGGAGGAAGCGTAATAATAAACCGTATTTGGACTATATTTCGCCAACGAAAGGCGCCAATGACTGCTACATCACCTGTCTACTGATACGAAATGACTCGTGCCATATAACTGGTAGCCACTATTTTAGACATTCAAGCATAAAGCTCTAGCTCAAGTACCAACAATGTTTCTCGAAAAGATCAAATCCGGTCAGTCAGGTGTGTTACTGTACGGCATTACGCCCCCCAAAACGAGCACGCTCCCTGAACGCGTCGCTGAGATTGCCCAAAAAACAATTGACCGACTGGCTGTCCTGGACATTGATGGGCTTGTCGTTTATGACGTACAGGATGAGTCGGCTCGCACTACAGAAGAACGGCCCTTTCCTTTTATCAACGCGCTGGACCCGCTTAGCTTTGCTTCTACCTATTTGGGGGAGTTACGGGTTCCAAAAATAATCTACCGTCCAGCCGGTAAGTTCAGCCCCGAGGAGCTATCTAATTGGCTGGAAGACCTTCACCAACAGAAATTCTATCCAGTTTTTGTCGGCGTGCCCGCTCCGGATTTTCCAGTAAAAACCAGTCTGTCGGCAGCATACCAGATATGGAGTAAGCACCAGGAAACCTCCGTCATTGGCGCTGTAACCATTCCCGAACGGCATCAGGTGCTACACGATGAAGATGTCAGAATACTGGATAAAATGAGTTGTGGCGTATCGTACTTCATTTCCCAATGTGTTTTCAATCTTGACTACGCCAAACAGATAATTGACGATCTGGCTCACCGTTGCCGTCAACAGGCTGTCCATCCCCCAACCCTAATTTTCACGCTTACTGCTTGTGGTTCGGCCAAAACGCTACAGTTTATGGAGTGGCTGGGGATTCACGTACCACTCGAATTGCAGGAAGAGTTGAAGAAATCAGATGATATTCTTCAGAAATCGGTAAAGGTGTGTCTTGATATTGCATCAGCGCTGACCGATTACTGCACAGAACATGCCATCCCTTTCGGTTTTAATATCGAAAGTGTTGCTATTCGCAAAGCAGAGATCGAAGCATCGATTTACATGACCAATGAGATCGGTCAACTGCTAAAGGAAAAAGGTATCAGAAAGCCGTTAGCAACTAGCCGTTCGGAAACTGTAGACGATACGCAGGTTTACAGCAAAATCGAGAGTTTATAAAATCGACTACGGCCTCGAAACGTTCAGGTAGCTTTGCGTCCGGGTCTAAACGAACCTTATTCGAGTGACCGAAGATCAAAGCTTGAACCCGGCACTAATCCTAGCGATATGACATCAGATTTCCTTGCCCATTTGCTGGTCGTTGAAGATGAATTGAAAGTAGCAACGTTCATCAAAAAAGGCCTTCAAACCCAGTCCTATTCTGTTGAAGTGGCTGCGACGGGTGAGGAAGCCAAAACCCTGTTGGGCAAATCGCACTTTGATCTGATTATTCTGGACGTTAATCTGCCCGATACGACGGGACTCGAACTGGCCGAATACATCCGTAATAAGCCTAGCCAAGTGCCTATTCTCATGCTGACCGCCCTCGATACCATCGCCGATAAGCTGCTGGGTTTTGAGGCTGGGGCTGACGACTACCTGGCCAAACCATTTGACTTTATGGAATTGCTGGCCCGGATAAAAGTGCTGTTGCGCCGGTCAACAACGGTCCAGGAGCCGGGTCGTATCCTGCGTGTGGCTGATCTGGAGCTTGATCTGCACGAACGAGTAGCGCGACGAAATGGGCAAACCATCGAACTAACCGCCCGAGAATATGCTCTGTTGGAGTATCTGATGCGAAATGCCGGACGAGTCGTTTCCAGGGTCGATATTGCCGAGCAGGTTTGGGATATCGGCTTTGAGACGGGTACAAACGTGATCGATGTGTACGTCAGTTACTTACGCGCTAAAATCGACAAAGATTCACCTTCCAAGCTTATTCATACCTTAATTGGAATGGGCTACGTGTTAAAAGAAAAATGAGCCTGCGCACCCGACTGACCCTGCTATTTACGGCTATTGTTTCTCTTTTGCTGGCCCTGTTCTGCGGATTTCTGTATCAACTGGCGGAAGGCTATCGGGAGCGCCAATTTCAGGAGCGCCTGCGGGCGGAAGCTTCAACCGCAGGTCAGCTGTTACTGAGCCAGGAACGAATAGATCCGGCCCTGTACAAAGTACTGGACAAGAATCACCTGACCGTATTGCCCGAGGAAGAAATCATTATCTATAATTCACGCAATCGGCTGGTGTACGAAAGTGGAACGGATTACCTTACGATTACACCTAATCACCTCCATCAGATCCGGCAGGACCGGCAGGTAGCCTGGCGGGAGTCAAATCGGCAGATTGTGGGTATCTTATTTACCAACCACCAGCTGCCGTTTGTCATTGTTGCCTCCGCAGTCGATAGCTATGGACAGCGCACCGTAGCAAATTTAGGTCAACTGCTTGGACTGGGCTGGTGTGTTATGATCGGCCTAACCGGGTTAGCTGGCTGGTTTTTTGCCGGACGCATGCTTAGGCCCATTAGTCAGATTAATCAGCAAATTGACAACATCACCGTTTCCAATCTTTCACTACGTTTATCGGAAGGGTCTCACCGGGATGAAATAAACCAGTTGGCCCAGCGATTCAACCGAATGCTGAATCGGCTTGAAGAAGCGTTCCGATTACAGCGTTCATTCGTGTCAAGTGCTTCTCACGAGCTACGAACACCCCTGACGGCTATTACGGGACAGGTAGAAGTAGCGTTACTGGCGGACGATGAACCGGAAGAACTACGCGCGACCCTTCGTTCCATTCTGGAGGATGTGCGCGGCTTAAATCGAATGGTGAACGGGTTGCTGTCGCTGGCCAACGCCAGTGTGGATATTTCGACCGTACCGATGGGTTTGGTGCAACTGGATACCTTACTGGATCAGATTCGCCTGGAGTTGAAACGGATTCAACCGGAATACACAATCGATCTACGCATCGACTCTCCGAACATGCCAGTCTCCCCAGCAACGTGGCAACTCAAAGGCAATGAAACCTTGCTGCGAACAGCCATTCTTAATTTGCTGGATAATGGAGGAAAGTTTTCGCCGGATCATACGGTGCAGGTGCAGCTATCCAGGCGGGGATCAACGATTTGCGTGACGGTTCATAATACCGGTCCCGTTATCGACCAGGATCAACAAACCCTCATTTTTAATCCTTTTCAACGGGGACGTAATGCCGGTAGTCAGCCTGGGCATGGCATCGGCCTGGCGCTTACAGAGCGTATTATTCGACTTCATCAGGGCCAGATCCAGGTTGACTCATCGGCCGAAGCAGGCACGACCTTTACGGTTATTTTACCTCACTAACGCATACCCATTTCGTTTGTCTGTTCTCAACAGCGTACCCGCTGATCGGGTCATCGTCGTTCGCCTTAGTCGGTTAATTTACGGGTATGCGGTTGTTTGTCGTGCATATTTTGCATTTCTAATCCCGTTCTAATGCGGCTCTAACAGGAGCCTAACACGGGGGTGCGACCTTTGTCATGTCAATCAGGCAATGATTCAACAATGCATGTTGTAAGCCTGACTGATCAAGCAAAAACGACAAAAGCCATGAAAACATACCTCGTTATTACCGCCTTGAGTATCCTTACCATCCTGAGTGCCTCGGCGCAGGATGACTCCAAGCTGCGCCGTGACGTAACGTACTCAACTCATAATTATAAACATCCGAATAAAGCAGCGACTGCCCGTCAGTGGGCCGCAAAAAAAGGGATTGCCGTGAATGCCCCTACGTTGAGTCAGGGGCCCGCAGTTAGTTACAAACATCAGGCTCCAGGTGCAAAGCCGGTTGGTGGCATGGTTGTACCACACACGCCTGAATCAGACGTAGCTCTTCGAAATTATAAAATTCAGCGGGGTCGCGAGTCACGACCAGCTGCTACGGATTCGGAGGTAACGGCTGGTGTACAACAAAAGCAACCCAGTACCAGTGGAAACTAACACTGTCGGCTAAGCCAGCATTGACCTGACAAAGGCAAGTCGGACGTTGACGGACGAATGGAGCAGTTTGCTAGCCATTCCGTCCGTCAGCGTATATTTTTACTCTTTTCCCTTCTCCCTTATTATGTATTCACCCGATGTAGCACTGGGCTTAGGTAGCCTGGTTTATGCCTTATCTTGTTTAGAGGGACGGCCTCACAAAGAAGAAATTATAGTAGCCAAAGCCTTGTTGGTCAGAGAACCTCACGGTTCACTGGCGCTCAATGGTTATTTCCTGCGCGAGAATGCAGGGGAATCCGCTGAAGAAGCCTATGCCTTCGGCATGCGTCGGCTGGTGAGCCGCCAAACCGAATTGACGGATAAGCTAAAAAAACGGTTTGTCACGCTACTGCTCCGCGTGGCTCGGGCGCACAAAGGTATTTCGGCGAACGAGTGGCTGTTTATTCGACGGTTTAGACGTGATTTACAACAACTTCAGACTGGTTAAAGCGTAGACGTCATCCACGTTTATTAGCAGCCGTCAACATCAGCGAACCAAATCTTGGTACGGTATACTGACGTAGGTAATCATTGTGTAATCATCTTTCTCGTACAAAATGCCAACCTTACCGTCCTGCTGTACAACCAGGTCTGAGTATGCAGCCGAGCCATTATAAATTTCTTTTCCTGCCGACCAGCTTCTTCCATCGTCTTGACTAGCGCGGATGGTTAATTTCTCGCGTTTCGTCTGGCTGTTCAGATTGCTGAAAAGCAACACGGTCTGTTTATTGACGGTGTAGTAATTGATCTTACTACCCTGACAAATTGGGTCTGGTAAATCACTGGCGATTGTCACCCGGTCCCAGGTTTCGCCCGCGTTGGTTGAGAAGGACAACAATCGATTTTTAACGTCACCAGACTGAATGCGGCTGTTCATCAGTAAGCTACCCGTTGAGATTTCGGCGGCAGTACTTTCGTTACCACCGGGGTAGCTTATGGTTGCTGACAGCTTCCAGGTTTTGCCGTGGTCATCGGAGTAAAATCCATGCGCCCGGTAATCGCGGAACTGAGGTTGTTCCCTCCCCTCCGAATGATTCGCGGCAACAAACAGCCGACCTTTATAACGCCCATTCTGCATTTGAAGCGCGTGGCCTGGCGTATTGGCATATGATCGCCAATCGTCTTGAAACGCATAACTCGCGTTGACTTCCGGCTTATTTGGACGGTTAACGGAGATTGTGATGTTTACAGGTTCTGACCAGGTCTGACCGCTGTTGGTGCTGGTTTTGTACCATACTTCCCGAATGGCTTTTCCATCTCGTACATCTTTCTCCGAAGCTATGCCGGTATTATAAATCATAAATAGCCGTCCGTTAGGAAAACGGCTGTCTGTTAGGTCGAAAACGGGGGCAGGATTTCCGGCCTGCGCAAGTCCATAATCAGCGACAATGCGCACTGGGCTCCAGCTTTGACCATTATCACGGCTGGTTTTGAGCACAATGTCTACATCACCAAAATCTCCGCAGTCCGATTTGCGGCCTTCCGCGAAGGCCAGCAATTCGCCTGAGGGGGCTTTCACAATTGCCGGAATCCGGTAGCACGTATAGCCATCTTCTCCATTCTTAAACACGACAGTTTCAGCTGCATGAGCACCCGTTGATTGGGATCTTGTTGCCACCGACTGAGTACTGGTAGGAATGGGCTTGATTAACCCACAGACTGCCAGACCCAGACAAGTAAAGAGGGAATAAAACATAAAGGGTTAGCTTAGAACAGGCGCTGGAAATGATTCTCCAACTGGTTACGTTTGGCGTTATAAGATCTAAGTTATAGCAATACACTTCTCTTCTTAATAGTCATCTTTCTTCGCAACCAGGCTCTCACTGGTTCGTCATACCACGTTAAACTCACATAAGCTAACCCGATAGCGCCTGAAAACGTGAGGAGGGCATATGGCCAGGCTTGCTCTAAGGTGATGCCTTTATGATTGCTTACCCAGGCCACATAAAAATAAACCAATACATAATGCGTCATGTACAAAGGATAAGAGAGCTTACCCAGAAACTGACAAAGTTTAACTTCTTTTTGCGTATGCACCACACCACTAGCCCCGATATAAACTATGAGTGGAAAGACAAAGATGATGCAAAAGGCTTCGTACAAACCATTCATCCACAGATGGTCTGTACCGCCAATTCGTGGCATCAGCAAAACAATTGCAACCAGCAGGGCACTCCACAAAAAAGCATTTTTAATATAGGTAGGCCGCCAGACCCGCGATAGCAGCAGACCCGCAAAAAATGGAAACAGCGTGCGTGTTATTCCGATGCGCATGTGTTCAGCGTTGAGTGTCCAGCCACCCGTAACGTCGCCGTTGGGATTCGTAACCGCAAAATGCAAAAGCAAAGCACCTGACAGTACGACAAAATAAGCCAGTACTTTATTCGATAGCTTGCGTAAACCTAAGGCATACAAAATATTAGCGATGTACTCGAAAAATAACGACCAGCCTACGCTGTTAAGCGGATGCATCTCTTGCCAGCCGCGTATATCCATCGAAAGAGGTACGGGTATGAGCGTATAGCCGATTAGCATAACGACGATCAGTTTCCAGACAGGAACGGTATGGATAAGCGGCCATATCGTTGAGTCAGTAAAGTAGAAGCCTATAGCACCTAGCGTCATGCCCAGTACTACGAGTGGCTGCAACCGCTCGATCCGGCGAAGTAGAAAGCCGCCAACCGTTACTTTGTCCCATCGGTCGTCGTAGGCATACCCAATCACAAAACCGGAAAGAAGGAAAAAAAAGTCAACGGCCAGATAACCGTGATTCACTACATTGTCAAGGCGGCTGCTGGCTAGCGGTTCGGCCAGGTGGAAGAATACGACGATGATAGCAGCTACCCCCCGCAGTCCATCTAAGAGTTGATAATGCGGCTTTGTACCCAGTTTGTCCTGGCTCATAAATGGCAGAAAAATGGGTCAATATACGTTGGCATGGCCTGAATACACATGGTCTTGAACTTTTATTCCCCTAAGTCATCACCGCTTCTGGAAGTACGGTGTCTGTTCTGAAAGCAACAACCTGCTCATAAGCCATCTATATCAAGTTCTAACCGGCTGAATGCATCTTAGAAAATCTATAGATAGATTGCTGGTCTACAATCAACGGATGATATTGTAGCACAAGAGAAGCAGACAAGTTTAGCTTGTCTAAGAGAATTATAAGGTGAGTTCTGTAGTACAAAAAAAGCCCCACTGGTAGATCAATGGGGCTGTGAGAAGCATAACTCTTTACTAACGGATGCGCAGACCTTTTATTGTGCACTATGAAACACAACGCTGTTTATTTTTCTCTTTTTTTTGACGTATATGGGTTACGCTGGGAACATACCGATCTTTTAGTTAACAGCGATCCATCGATGGGCTGATTCTTTCTTCTCTTTACGAACCGTCGTCCAGGCAACTTTTCGTAACTGCTTGGCAAAGTTAGCATCCACTCCTGGGGGCGTGTAGCGCAAAGCAGCGGGAGATTCGTTATACAGAAAGCTGTACCAGACCAGCGATCCTAGATAACAACCGGCATCATTAGCGTGATGCGAATCGAACCCTAGTTTATCGTTGTTCCAGTAATAGCCAACATGCAACGAGTGCGTTTGATTGGGTAGGACCGGCGGTTGTAAATGCTGGGCTTCAACGTTTCCTGCGCCCTGAAAACCCCATTTTCTGCTAGAAGCAATTCGCCAAAATGCGTCACCGTTAGGAATGACCGGCGTACTTAACTCATCGGCAACCGTATGGTAAGCGGCCCTGGATTTTTGCCACATTTGCTCTGCGTTTTTAGCTGAATCTCCCTTCGCAATTCGACTGAAATCTTTTGAATCAACGCGGTATGCCCATGTTTGGTGAAACACTACAGTAGCCTTTGGCTGAAGATTTTTTACGTAATCATACAGTTTACGGGCATAGGGCTGATACGTTTCTAGGTCACCGGATAGAATTGATGCCTGCTGGATGGTGATAACATCCCACGTCCCTTCCGATAAAAGCATCTTAAGCGACTTTCCTCCGTAGGGTTTTCCTTTGGGATCATTGGAATCTTTTTCCGCAGCTTCAGCGTGGTCCCAATGCCGTTGTAACGAACTACCGCCAATCTCGGCGCGTCCAATTATCAATTGGTGTCCACCTTCCTGACTTAATTGAGGCAAGTATTTTGACGCATTCTGTGAGAAGCTATTGCCAATCATAAAGAGGTGAAGAGGCTTCTGACGGCTTTGAATAGGGGAGTGGGCAAAAGCCGTGTGAACGAGTAAAAAATAGACAAACAACAATGTTGTCCTTCGGCTTACAGATCGAAAATTATGCATGCTACTAGTCAGTGTAATAAAACAGTACTAATCATATAGAGAGGCAACAGCAATGTATTTACTGTGCCAATATACTTTTTAAATTCTCTCCCAAACTTGGAGAGAATTAGAGATTATAAAATAGTCTGCGGATTCGATGGGATATACGATGATCTGGGAATTTGTATAGCTATCTGGCATTCGACAAAACATTTTATGCCACGCCCGGTTCGGCCTGTACTATTGTGCATTTTGTGAACGCATACTGGTGTCCTATCTATCTATCAAACTGTCTGGTTATACCAGAAACGAAAAGGAAAAAGTCTTAATAAGCTACCCCGTTAGCACGGGAATACTATAATCTATCAGATAAATCAGATCGACTAACTTTTCACTTATACCCCAAATCCAGACAAGTCATTTCGCACTTAAAATACTAACAGTAAGATTCTTACAAGTCAAGAGATTTGCATTCTGCGGTCGTAGAAGCAACGGTTCGTTTACATACAGTTTTTATTTTTTCCTTCAACTATTATGAGAAAAGTTCTAATCGTCAATTGGTTAGTGTTACAATTCATGTGTCTGCGCCTTTTTGCGCAGGAAGCGGCTGTTAACGGTCGCGTAACGTCCTCCGATGATGGTTCGGCCTTACCAGGTGTGAGTGTGGTGGTCAAAGGAACAAGTCGCGGAACAACGACCGACGTCGATGGAAATTATCGCATCAGTGTAGAGCCCAACACAACCTTGACGTTTTCGTTTGTTGGTTTCAAGACACAGGATGTGGCTATTGGCAATCGCAGAACGATTAATGTGGTGCTGGCTGCGGATGCCTCGACACTAAACGAAGTCGTGGTAACTGGTTTCGGTATCCAGCGGACTGAACGTGAAATTGGTACCTCGGTGGCTCGTATCAACAGCGCTCAAATTAACCAGGCAGCCCCCGTCAACGTGGCCAATGGCCTAACGGCTAAAGTGTCCGGTCTTCAGATCAACACGACCAATAACGCGGTGGGAGCCGGTGTCCGCCTGACATTGCGTGGCAATCGCTCATTTTTAGGCAACAACCAGGCCCTGTTGATCGTCGATGGGGTCATTTCCGACATTAATTTTCTAACAGCCATCAACCCCAATGACATTGAAAGCACTACCGTTCTGAAAGGTCCCAGCGCGGCAGCCTTGTACGGGTCGGATGCGTCGAACGGTGCGCTTATCATCACAACAAAACGCGGCACTCAGAATAACAAGCCTCAGATCACGTACACGAACAATACGCAGTTTGAGAGTATCTCTTACATGCCTGGATTACAGACCCAGTTCGGGGCCAACGGTGGCGAAGGCGCTCCTTATTATGATCGAAACTACCGCCGGCTGTACGTTCCCTACGAAAACCAGCAGTTTGGCCCCGCTTTCGACGGCTCAATGCAACCACTCGGCTACGGAGTTCAGGTGCGGGATGCAAACGGTAACGTACGGCTTGATACACTGATGGTTCCCTTTTCAGCACCCGGTAAAGACCCTCGCCGGGCCTTTTTCAACACGGGTGTCACCGAGCAGAATGACATTTCGTACCGAATCGGTGATGCACAAAACTACTTCGGTCTAAGCTTGCAACGTGTTAATCAGAAAGGGGTAGTGCCAAACGACAAATACCAGCGAACCACTATCGGGATTCGGGGAGGCCGCTCCGTAAACAAGATCACGACAAATGCGAGCGCTCAATTTGCCTATCAAACCATTAACACGGAAAACGGAGATTTTAATCAAAACCGGCCCGTGTACTGGAATGTGCTGAACCAGCAACCGCAGGCTCCGCTCAACAGTTATCCGCTCAACGATATAACGTCTCCGTTCGGCGATGTCAACGGTTTTTACAATGCTTACTACCCCAACCCTTATTGGCAAATTACGGGTAATAACTCACGCCGAATAACCAATCTGTATACTCTTCAGGGCTCTGCCGATGCTGCTTATCAGGCTACCAGTTGGCTAAATGTGCTTTACCGAATTGGCGGACAGATCTATAACTCGCAGTTAAAAGCGTACATCGCTGATGTAACGTTTTCGGAATACGCTACCGGTGACCCCTGGGAAGCGGGTAACATTGCTTCGTCGGCGGGTGGGCACACAAACGCGACGGTTCAGGATGCGACGCAGCTCAGAACTCGCTTTACGGGCGATCTGCTCGTCACGCTGAATCCCAAATTTGGTGATTTTACAACAAGACTGATTCTGGGTCAGCAGACCCGTCAGGAATACAGTCGATCAACGTATGATTATGCCGGAGCGTTGGTTGTGCCGGGTACTTACAACATTGCTAACCGGTTAGGCAACCCAACGGTATCGGAATATAGCAGTCAGAATCGTCTCCTCGGTGTATTTGGCGACCTGACGATTGGCTACAAGGACTTTGCGTTTATTCACGCTACGGGTCGCAACGACTGGACTTCCTTACTGGCTCCCAGCAATCGCTCTTTCTTCTACCCGAGTGTCGACGCTTCGGTTGTGCTGACGGAGGCTATACCCTCGTTGAAAAACAGTTCTGTACTCAGTTACGCTAAAGTTCGGGGGGGCGTAGCCCGAGTCGGGCAGGTAAACGTAGTACCCTACCAGTTGCAGAATGTGTTTAATCCCGGTACTGGATTTCCCTTTGGGGGACAAGCAGGCTTTGGCCAAAGTACGCAGCAGAATGATCCGAACCTGAAACCGGAATTTACCACGAGCGCCGAAGTTGGACTGGAAGTCGGTTTGTTTGATCGCTTTAACGTCGAAGCCGTCTATTATAACACGACAACGACGAACCAGACGGTACCCATCGACGTATCGCGGGCAACGGGTTATGCATCGGCTTTGGTGAACACGGGTACGATGAAAAACCACGGTATCGAATTGGATTTACGGACGATTCGACCGCTGGTTAACGCCGGAAACTTTACTTGGGATCTCAACACGAACTTTACCTACCTGGAAAGTCTGGTAACGGACGTGTATCAGAATTTGCCCCGAATCAATATTCCGTACGGCACTGATCCTTATCGGCCAAACCTGACGCCTACCGCATCGAATGTGTTCGCAGCAAAAGGATTTGCTTATCCAGCCCTGTATGTCAGCGATGTTCAACGCGTTCAGACAACGGACCCAACCGCAGCCAACTATGACCCGACAGGGCAGTTTGCCGGTCGGCCCGTGGTCGATGCAACTGGCTATCCAATCCTTGATCCTAATCTCCGGTATGCCGGAACAACGCAGCCTAAATACCGATTTGGCTTAACGAACACGTTCAAATACAAAGGCTTGACCCTATCTGCGGTCGTCGAATATCGGGGGGGAGCCGTCATTTACAATGCAATCGGTAACGCACTGGAATTTACGGGAGCAGGCATCCGGTCTGTTTATGCAGGACGACAAAATTTTGTATTCCCCAACTCCGTTGTTGTTGCCGGTCAGAATTCAGACGGAACGACTCAATATGCGAACAACACCAACGTAACCACGCGGGACGGCAACTTGGTTTTCTGGACAAACTCGGGTTATCACAACGCAGGGTACAGCTACGTGACAAGCGCCGACTTCTGGAAACTGCGCGAGGTAGTACTGAGCTACAACATTCCCACGGTGATCCTGGGCTATACCAAATTCATTAAATCGTTGAACGTCGCGCTGACGGGTCGGAATCTAATCATGCTTCGCCCAAAAACAAACGTGTTCACCGACCCCGAATTTTCGGGTGGATCGAACGCCAACGACAACAGCAACGCGGTCGGAACGACGACCGAGTACCAGACACCACCAACGCGGTTTTACGGGTTCCGGCTCAGCTTTGGCTTTTAATCATCTCCTTTTCGTCAAAAACTATGCGATTTATAAAATACATAAAGGCAGGCTTATGTGCCAGTCTGTTTATGGCTGTGGTTGGCTGCAACGACTATTTAGACAT
The DNA here is from genome assembly GCF_021233055.1 of Spirosoma oryzicola. Classification (NCBI taxonomy): domain Bacteria; kingdom Pseudomonadati; phylum Bacteroidota; class Cytophagia; order Cytophagales; family Cytophagaceae; genus Spirosoma; species Spirosoma oryzicola. Next base: position 112,777 of record NZ_CP089541.1, read on the forward strand.
AAACAATAATCCCAACCAGGTGACGACAGCCACTCCTCAGTTGGCTTTACCCAGCGCGCTGGCGACTACCGGCTGGTATCTGTCCGGAAATGTACCACCAGGAAGTGGCACTACAGCCAATACTAATTTTTACTTCCTGAATCTATGGATGGGCTATTGGAACTGGAGCGGAAACTATTCCATCGCCACTTCTGACAAAAACTACCAGTTTACGCAGGGATTTAACAACAGTATCTGGTCCAGCGCTTATTTAAACCTGAGTAACTACAATTATATTGAGAATCAGGCAACAACGTTGAATCAGCCTATTTTGCGGGGTATGGCCAAAATTATGAAAGCACTGCATTTTCATATTCTGGTCGATACCTACGGTGATGTTCCTTACCGCTCGGCGTTACAGGGGACAACCAATATTCTGCCTAGTTACGAAAGTGGTCAGGTGATCTACGAAGACCTGTTTAAACAGATCGACTCAGCAATGGTCTTTCTGAACAACAGCGAAGGCACGCTTAATCCGGGAGCCAACGACATTATGTTCGGAGGTGATGTTTCGAAATGGCTTAAATTTGGCAATACGTTAAAGCTGCGTATGTTGCTGCGCCAGTCGGAGAAGCCAGAACGTGCCCAGTTTATTCAAAGCCAGTTAGCCATTATCAATGCATCAGGCTACGGATTTCTGGGACCTCGCGAGAATGCAAGCGTAAATCCAGGTTATTCGAATTCGCAGAACCAGCAAAATCCACTTTACGGCGCTTTTTACGCGATCAATGGCAACCCAACAACGCTTAATAACCAGTACAAGGGTAATCTCTACGGTATCACATTTTATCAGCAGACAAATGACCCTCGACTGAACGCTTACTACAGACCCGTAGCCGGGACAACCAGCCAGTTTAACGGTACGTATTTCGGCACTACTGATCCGTTGGTCAACAGCCAGGTTTCTGATATTGGACCGGGCGTTCTGCAAAACGTCAGTCAGTCTTCACCAGTTTTACAATCGCACGAAAGCTTATTTATGCAGTCAGAAGCTGCGCAGCGGGGCTGGATCCAGGGCGATCCCAAAGCGCTGTACCAATCAGCAATTACGGAATCGTTTCTCAACGTGGGCCGAACGGCCGCAGAGGCCGCGACCTATTATGCTCAGCCGGGCGTTGCTGACGTAAACTGGGAAGCTTCTCCCAATAAGCTGGAAGCTATCATCACTCAGAAATGGGCTTCAGAGAATGGAACAGCACCGTTTGAAGCCTGGTCGGATTACCGTCGTTTAGGCTTGCCGGCTACAATTCCGATTTCGCAGGACCCTAGCACAACGGTACGGCAGATTCCGGTACGGTTGCTTTACCCAACCAGCGAATACAGCAACAATGCCACCAATGTAGCGGCACAGGGTACAATCAATCAGTTTACCAGCAAGATTTTCTGGATGAAGTAATCGTCAAACGAACCTAACAATGATGAATACCTTAGTAAAGAGCATTATAGCCCTAAGTCTGGCTTTGAGTCTGACTTCATGCCTCAATGATGACGAACACTTTGTCGATTTTGCCAGCGCTGGCTACGTTGCCGAGATTCCGTATGCAGCTAACCGGAGTGTTCTTAAAACCGTGTCGGTACCAGCCACTAGCTCCGGCACCGTTGCTCCTGTTGACGTAAATATTGCTTCCCCCAACCCGCCAACGCAGGATATTCCGGTAACGGTGGCTATCGATCAGGCCGCGTTGACAGCCTACAACACGGCGAATAATACGGCTTACACCCTGCTGCCAGCAACCGCTTTCCAGTTGACAAATCCGACTGTAACAGTCGCTGCGGGTCAGCGGATTGCTACGGTAGCTATTAATCTTATCGGCACTCAGATACCGGCGACGGGTGGCCCATACGCGGTGCCAATCAGTATCACGACGGTTCCCCAGAATGTGATCATCAGCGCTAATTACCACACGCAGATTCTCGTCATTTCACGGACGCAGTAAAAGCGGATATTTTATACGACAAAGCCTTTCCTGTGTACCGCAGTGAGGGGCTTTGTCGTATAAGTTTATTGCTAACTAGCTACTGACAATTTGAGTTAGCTGGGTGAAGTGTTGACGAATGTAAATGCCTTTTGCTGGCATTTACATCAACTGTGGTTCAGGTCCGCGAAAAGGATCAAGCTTGGTATACAGCGGTAGTTTGACGGGTCGCCCTTCCTGAGCCGACTGGTAGATAGCCTCCATGATACGGTGATCCTGCAAGCCTTCTTCTCCGGGTGTAAACGGCTGCTTATTTTGCTGAATACAATCCGAGAAATGGTCCATCTCCGTAGCAAACTGATTTTTTTCCATGATCTCGATTTCATCCCGATGTTCGGTTTGCCCAATGGCGTAAGCCTGCTGCATTTGTAAACCGTTGTAAGCAAATGCGTTCTCGACATTTAACCAACCCCGTTCGGCCAGCACACGATACCGGCGGGACTCATGTGTAAAGTAGTCGGTGCCACAGTTTGCTATAACACCGCTCGGAAATCGCATCTGCCACGACACCAACTCCTCAACTTCCCGAAACAACGGATTGCCGGGAGTGCTGTATTGATAAGCAAATACCTCGGTAGGTTCTTCTCCCAGTAAAAAACGGGCGGTGTTCAAACAGTATAAACCAATATCGGGCAAGGCTCCTCCACCGGCCAGCGCTCTGATGTGTCGCCAATGGTTCGGATTCGCTTCTTGCTGAGCGTTATGCAGTTCTAGATATTTGGGAGCACCGTATAATTTCTGACGGACCTGTTCACGAACATATCGGTTATAAGGTTCGTACTGAATCCGGTACGCAACCATCAGCTTTCGCCCCGCTTTATTACAAGCGTCAATCATTGCCTGCGCCTGTTCCGAGTTGGCAGCCATTGGTTTTTCGGACAGAATATGCTTGCCCGCCTGCGCCCCCCGGATGGTGTATTCAGCATGCATCGCGTTGGGAAGCACGATGTAAATTACCTGCACCTCCGGATTATCTTTTAGTTGATCGTAGGTATCGTAGTTGTAGCAGTTTTGGGGTTTAACGCCGTACTGCTGCGCTACTTTCTGAAGCTTTTGCGGATTCCCGCTGACCAATGCTACCAGTTTCGACTTTCTGCATTCGCCAAAAGCAGGCAGAATATTTTCGAGCGACAAATGCCCCAAACCGACGACAGCATAACCAATACGAGAATCAGGCGGCTGTGGCGAAGGCGTGGGTGGCGTTTGGCGATCAGCATCGCCCCGGATGGGTTCGAGCTTGATTGGCTCGTCAATTTTAGCCGGGATTTCCGCTGGGGGAGAAACAGGTTGAATACGCGGAACTGTGTCAGCCTGAACCTGGGCGGATGGAGTGCTTTTGGGTGGTCGATTTTGACCGTAGGTTGTTAACAAACTCCCCGTTGCCCCGATTGCCAGCGTCCGACCCGTAAATTTTAAAAACTGCTGGCGCGACTGTGGCGACATCGACTCATCAAGCAACGATTTAACTAGTTCTGTAAAGCGATTCATAGGCGCTGTTGCGTTGGTTAGATACTGCTGCTCGATTAACCGCTTCTGCTTTCTATGGTTAAAGACCTTGACCAAAAAGTTAGCTTGGTTCGTCAAACGTTATCCAGTGCCGCTGATGCATGAGCGAACGGTAACTGTTACACATTCCCGCACCCATAAATTCCCTGTAAATCAGACAAGTTTCGCTGTACAACCCCGCCGTTGCCGTTTCATCAGTTTCCAACTGATTTTTTAACCTTAGCCTTGGCACGGCGGTCTTACAGAAGCGCTACATTTTTTCACATCAGTCTATGAAAAAACAATACGTTTTGCAGTCCAGCCGCTGGTTGTTGGTGGCATGGGTACTTTGTTCTGGTCATCTTACCCGTGCGCAAACGCAGCAACCCACAATCCAGTGGCAGCGGACCTTTGAAACCAACGATCTGACGAGTATTACGTCGGTTAGGGCTGTTAAAATAAGCCAAGCGGGGTATGGTTTATTATTAGGAAAAAGTGTGGTTCGTCTGTCGGAAACGGGTGATGTCATTTGGAACAAACCCGTACCAACCACTCAAGAAGACAAATCGGCAATGGCTGTTCCCGTCCGCCAAACAATTGGCATAACGCCAACGCCGGATAGCGGTGTTGTGATACTAGCGCAGGATGCCCAAAACCGCTTCTACGTTACCAAACTGAATGCATCCGGTGATCGGTTGTGGTTGCGCATCATTGATCGTGCCGACACGGGAGCGGCTAGTAAATTGACAGATAATTCGTTGATAACTACTCCCGATGGTAGCTTATTAGTAGCTGGTGCTTTTCGTGATCGGTTGTCCTATCTTACGCTGACCCGATTAAACCAGGAGGGTGCCGTTTCTGGTCAGTGGCGCATCAACTATACCGATGCCGAACAAGGATCACAACCAGCCATCCAGTCCATACTCACTACTGCCGATGGCGGCTATCTATTAGCAGGTAAGACAACAGTTACCGGAACATCGAAAGGGCTGGCCATCAAACTTAACAAGTCCTACCAGATTACCTGGAAAAGCACGTACCCAACGGTTGATTCGCTATCGGCTATCGTGGCTAAACCATCCTCCGATAACACGTACATAGCCATCGGATCGAGCGCGGGCGGAAATGCCCGTTTGCTAACCATTTCACCATTGGGAAAAGAAGATGGTAACCAGATCGCAACCTTTGCGGGATCAACAGCATCCGCCAGGCTAGTTAACAGTGGAACAGGTTATACCATTCTCGATGCAACGGGTGCTCCGGCCAATAATTTTCGGCTGCAAGGCTTCTCTGGTCAACTCGCTCCTGAATGGACAAAAACCGTAGGCGGCTCTGGTAACGACCTGCCTGCCGACCTGCTGGCTAACAGCGACGGGGGCTACTTAGCTCTGGGAACAACAACATCAACCGATGGCGACGTTACGGGTCGATCCGGTAATACGACAGCGGTTTGGGTTGTAAAATTCGGCAGTTCAGCAACGGCAACTACACTTCGTTTAACAGCGCCTACGTATAATTGCCAGACAGGTGCAATCGTGTTTAACACCACGGGCGGTAACGGTACACCGATACTTTACAGTGCTCCGGGAATCACGCGCGCTACCCTGACAGACAATTTTGGCATTGTAGAACAGGAATTACGTAACGATCCTAAAACGGTCATTGTTCAGGCCACGCAAAGCGGACAAACAGTTAATTATGCGTTTGATTTGGCCACTGTTTGTCCAAATGCGCGGCAAGGCGATTCGTCGGCGAGTACGCTTAAGCTTGCTCCGCCTACGTACAACTGTAGTACGGGTGCCATTATATTCCACGCAATCGGTGGCGATGGTTCGACCATTGAGTTTGCTGCGGCTGGTATCACGAACTGGACAACCAATCCAAATCAACGGGTGGATGCTGAATTACGGACCGCTTACGATGCGAAACCCATAACAATTTTGGCTCGTCAAGGTGATCAGGTAGTCTCCTATGTTTTAGACCTGAAAGCAGCGTGCGGTAGAGCGCGCCTAGCGGCTAACGAACCGTCGGCGGTTCCTTCGGTGGCAATTCTAGGTAACCCTGTTAGCGATCTGTTGACAGTTGAAGTAACAGGTATACAGAAACAATCGCTTGTACTACGGTTAACTGATGACAGAGGACGACTGGTAGAGCAACGGTTGATTGAACAACCAATGACTCGTGAGCAACAAACCTTTGACGTACGAAAACAGGGTCCGGGTATGCTGTTCTTACACATGACCATTAGTGGTCAGCAACAAACGATAAAAGTGATAAAACACTGAGTGTAGGTATGTTTATCAACTATTCACGGGCGCATACTTCGGGATGCGCCTACTTTGTTTAAACGCCCCTAAAATCATCAACAAGTGGCACGTATTGAAGCCTGTAACTATCGGTTCAATTAGGCCAAATCCTCGTTTTTTTAGCTTCTTTGACAAGGAAGCGGTTTCATAAATGTCAGTTCTGCTGTCTATGACGAAGTTAGCAAGCCATTTGTGACCATTCCAGACAACGCTCATTTACTACTTGCTGGATAGCTTGTTGACAATCAACCCGTATGGCTGGATTGGCGGGCTAACTCTTTTTTACCAATACGGGTGCCTGCTGATTCGCCTGTTTTGCCTTGCAACAGCCTATGTTTACAATCAATGAACCAACAGTAGGTATCGGTTTGTGTTTAGCTACCATGTTCCTCTGGGGCTCCTGGGCAAACGCGCAGAAATTTGTCACGCAGACCTCTCCGCTCTATGTCTTTTATCGCGACTACGTCTACGGTATTCTTCTTGCTTCTCTTATCATTGCGTTTACATTAGGCAGTTTTGGCGACCAGGGCCGTTCGGTGATGGCGGATGTGAAGCAAGCCGAATTGAACTACATACTTATTGCGCTGGCAGGTGGCGTTGTCTTCAACATTGGCAATATGCTACTTACAGTGGGTATGAGCATTGCCGGAATATCCATTGCAATGCCGGTTGGGACGGGCCTATCATTAGCCATTGGTCTGGTTGTCAATTACCTGGCTAAACCAGAGGGTAGTATTCCCTTGCTGGCCATTGGCGGGGGCGCTATTCTAATCGCTATGGTCTTTAGCTCGCTGGCTTATCAATCCAAGCAAAAAGAAGGCGATCAGGATGCTGACAAGAATAGTAACCGGGGCATCTGGATTGCACTGGCTGGCGGTTTAGTTGCCGGGTTTTTCTTTCGTCTTACTTCCGAATCACTGGTAACGGATCTGGACAAACCGGAGTCGGGACTCTTAACACCGTATACGGGCTTAGTCCTTTTTGCGTTAGGCGTCCTCCTGAGTAACCTTCCGGTAGAATACCTGGTCCGGCGGTTTATTCTTACCGACGAAGACAATCAAGCAACCTACGCGGATACTCCGCTTAATTTGCATCTGGCTGGCATGGGTGGTGGATTAATCTGGGGTGTAGGAATGATAGCACTACTGCTGGGGTCCAAGCAGGCAGGTGATGCGGTTTCTTTCGGACTTAGCCAGGGCGCTACCATCGTCTCGGTACTATGGGGTTTATTCGCCTGGCATGAATTTAAAGATGCACCCCCCAAAGCAAATCGCTATCTCTGGCTAATGGGAATCATTTATGCGCTGGGCCTTGTCCTTATTGTTCTAGCCCGTTCTTAATTGTTCTGCTTTCACCGTTCGAAATCATTCTCAAAACCGAATAAAACAGCTCCACGATACAAGTGGTTTGTCCGACTAGACAACCTGATCAACTCAACATTTAAAAAGATAATTTACCATGAAGTACGGGATAATAACTCTCGGGGTCCTTTGTGTCGGTTTGCTCACCGGCTGCGAAACCGGTATTCGCAGACTCGATTTTGAGAGCAAACAATACATGGCAACCTATAACGTGGACTCGACTAAAGGACTTGACAGCACAAACATCGTCACCTTGATTGACTCTAAAGCCATTTATGTTTTTAGCGAAGACGGCAAAGGAATGAGCCATATCCAGACCGGCATGTTATCGAAAGACACGCCCTTTACGTGGAAGGTACAGAACGACAGCATGTTTATTGATAACAAAGAGTATGCCGTTGAACGGCAGGACCGGGGCTTCATTTTCCGATCTGATTCCGTAAAAATGTTTCTAAGTCCGCAACGCTAGTGAATTGACCGGCTGCTAGTCGGCAGGGCTTCTTTTGATTTGACACTTCCTCTTTACTAAAATGACTCAACAACTTACCGACGCTTCTAAATACAAAAACTGGCGTGCTCATCTAGAGCAAAACGGAAACAGCGTTAAGAACGTGCAACCGTTGTACGTTCATCATGCACAAAAAGATGGAAACGTTTTGTACGCCTTATTGACAATTGACGCGGACACAGCGGAAGGTCAAAAACTGAATCCGATCTGCTTTCTTAAAGGGGATGCCGTTTCGATGCTTGTCGTTCTGATAGCGGAAGAAACAAACGAAAAATACGTTCTTCTGGTCAGGCAACGACGCATCTGCGACGGCTCTTTTACGTACGAGCATCCAGCCGGAATGATTGATCAGGACGACCCATCGCCGGTTGAAGTTGCCGCCCGCGAATTGGGCGAAGAAGCACAATTGGATGTACAGCCAGCGGAGCTAAAGCCCCTTTTCGATAAGCCACTGTATTCGGCTACGTCAACCAGCGACGAAGCGTTGTATTTCTTTTACCTGGAACGGCGAATGCCTTTAGCCGACATTCAGGCATTAAAGGGTAAATCGACAGGTGAGGAAGACGAAAATGAGCACACAACACTCCATGTTGCCACGTTTCCAGAAGCCCACAAACGCGTAAGCAACATCCACGGTGTAATGAGCCATTTGTTGTATTTACAAAAAGTAGGTGATTACGAAACGATAAAAACATTGTAAGCAGAAAGTCGAAATCTATTTATCAATTTCATTAATACAATCAGATCAACCGGTTAGACAAATTTGTACCCGTTGATCTGCGTCAGAACGGTCAGGCGCTAGCCTCGAACAATCCTTCCCTTCAACTCCCTTTTGTCATCGTACCGTTGCCTTATTTATCTCATCTATTGCGCAATCGACTCTAGCAACGATTGTTATGAGTGGAAGCGTGTCGACACGCTTTTCAAACCAACTCAACCCATGAAAACGATACGGATAGCGATCCTTCTGCTTGCACTGGCAGGAAGCGGAAAAGTACTGGCACAGGCAGGTGGAAACTTAAGCGATCATGCTTCGCCAAACAGTAAAGCGCGGACAGGTAGTACGAGTACAAAACCGTCGCAGCAAAAAAACGTGTCTACGGACAAGTCAACCCGCCAGATGGGAAACAACTCAGGCAGCAGTACAACGTCAAGCCAGGGCAATATCAACCGAGGAAATAAATCCGGTACCAAGCCAGCTAGTACGTCGTCAAAATCGCCCAAGAACAATTAACGCTCATGTACATACGCACATTGGAGTTGCACCAAATCCTTACTAGTTGCTACGCCTGTATGCAATTTAGGGATGCAGCCTGACGGCGCGAGTTATAACTACAAATAAAGTAGTATACATGAAAACCTTACAGGAATTTATGGAGCACACGATCCAGGATCTGTACTCCGCCGAAAACCAAATCCTTGAAGCGCTACCGCAGCTTATGGAACATGCGCAGAACGATCAACTGCGGCAGGTATTTCAGTTGCATCAACAACAAACCGAGAAACAAGTAGAAAGGCTCGAACAAATTGCCCAGCAGATGGGCATTGATCCAGACGGCGAAACCTGTTTGGCCATGCAGGGCATTATCGAAGAAGCGCAGGACCTGCTGGCCCAACTCGAAGATGGTCAGGTTGCCGATGCTGCTATAATCGGTGCTGCTCAAAAAGTTGAGCACTATGAAATTGCCGCTTATGGTACGGCCCGAACATTAGCACAACAGGCGGGTCAGGATCAGATTGCCGATTTACTCGAACAAACCCTTAGCGAGGAAAAAGAAACAGATGAGAAGCTTACGGCCATTGCAACTGGTCAGGTCAATCAGAAAGCGGCTCAGTCCTGAGAATAATCACAAGCCCTAATAGTTACACACTGACATAAGATACGTATAGTCGATTAACGCACGGATCACTCCTGTGGTAGTCGACTATACGTGTGTAAGCCTATATAAGAAGATAATCAACCCGGTTATCCACAAAACATCAACCCAACGACTATGGAAAGTAAATTCAAAGTGGCGCGTCACCCTGCCCACCCCATTCTTATTGTTTTTCCGCTAGGCTTATTGTCTACTTCTGTGATTTTTGATGTAGTTTACTTATTAACGGATCGCCCGGTTATGTCTGTTGTCGCTTTCTGGATGAGCGTCGCGGGTATCATCGGTGGGTTTGTCGCTGCTGTTCCGGGCCTTGTTGACTGGATGGCAATTCCATCGGGTACGAGAGCCAAGCAGGTTGGCGCTGTTCACGGCCTGGGTAACGTCGTCGTGTTGGTTTTATTTATTCTCAGTTGGTTACTGCGACGCGACGAACCAAGCAACATTCCGTCTACATTGGCACTGGTCTGTTCGTTTGCCGGATTTGGTCTGGCGGGTATTACCGGTTGGTTGGGAACGGAGTTAGTCTACCGCTTGGGCATGGGCGTTTATGACGGAGCGCATCTTAATGCGCCTAACTCTTTATCGGTTCGTCCAACAAGCGAAGTTCAGACGCCATGATCGAATCAACTACCGTGTACAGTGATTCACCCAGCCAGTAGTCAGGCAAATAACCAGCCAGAAGATACAGGTTCAACCCTTATTTCTTTTGGCTGCCATAAATCTGTTCCTCGAGCCATTATAGCCATTTGGTTCTGTTCAATTGGCTGTTTACGAACTGCGTTTGCTGGGCTTCACTAGACGACTGATCTTTACTAATTTTTCTAAAAAGCGAGAATAGCGCCATTTCCTAACAATTTTTTGTCGGGCTAAGCAGCGGCTAAACGGCTGGAGTTTGCCCTCTGTGAGGGTACTTCATTAGCTACCAAACTCACGTTTGTTCGTAGGTACAATCCCATTTTTATCCATAGTTCCAATGAGATTAAACACGTTGTTATTGACCTTGTGCCTTGCCGGTTGTGGCACCCAAGATCGCTATGAGATGGATTCAGGTTACGCAGCTGGCAACGGCGAGAACGAAGTAGCCAAACGCGTAAGTGGCACATGGCTGCTGAGTACGGACTACCATTACCGCGACCGTTGCAATTACCTGCCCGAAGAATTTGTCAAAAATCTGTTTCAACTGGGCGAGGACGTTGAATTGACGAAATACACCGGGCTGAACGATTGTGAACTACGATGGGGCAACAATCGGGTTGGTTTTTACCTGGAAAGCGACAAACCCTTTGAATCCACCTTTCAGTCAGAGTATTATTTCAATAAGCTTTTTCAGCCGGAAGCTAATAAAGCAACCGCCCAAAACAACTCACGCAAGCCGGTTCTTTTTGGGCAAGCTCCGCAGGGCACCAACTCCGAAGTACCAGCTAGCCTGACGACAACAAGTCCTGAGCAGGATTCAACTCGGGGGGCGGACCCATCTGGTCAAATTGAAGGAATGACGCAGGCTGCGCCACCAATTACTACCCCTGCGAAGAATACAGCCACTGGTGTAGCCGTGAATGACGTGGGCGATAAAGCCATTTGGGAACCGGCCAAAAAGCGACTTCATGTGCTTTACAACAACCACGTGTTTAGTGTAGGAGCCCAGATGCCGGGCGATCAGGCCAAGATCAAACAGGGTTGTATCGGCTTAGCGAAGCTGGTGATCAACTCGTTGAATGACAACACCGATTAACTAGCCAACTGACGACCGACCGAACTTTCCTTTTTCATATTCTTTGCTGTGGTAACTGCTCACGACACAACGTGAGCGTTGCTTATACTCCGTTACTCATCCATGGTACCTTCTTACATCCTCTTTTTTCAAACTCCTCAATCGTATGTTTCTAACGGGCGTCATAATTATTTCAGCCATCTTTATGGGCTGGCTTTTTACTGGATATGCCAACTTACGAGCGGGCAATGCCAGCCACCGGGTTGGCGATCTGACAACCGGAACGGATGCCGCTGATGCAGCCCATGCCGAACACGAACCGCAAAGCAAACTTCAGAAATACATTTTTTCGGAAGATCATAAAACAATTGCCAAGCAATACCTGATCACAGGCATCTTTTGGGCCATAATTGGAATCAGCTTGTCGGTGATGTTTCGGCTTCAGTTAGGCTTCCCTGATATGAAAGTTGATTTTTTACGACCGTTACTGGGCGACTGGATAACCGAGTCGGGCAAGATCGATCAGGATTTTTATTTGGAGATGGTGACAATGCATGGAACCATAATGGTCTTTTTTGTGCTAACCGCCGGTTTAAGTGGTACCTTCTCCAACTTTCTGATACCTCTTCAGGTGGGTGCCCGCGACATGGCATCGGGGTTTCTGAACATGCTTTCGTACTGGTTTTTCTTTATAGCCAGCTTGATCATGTTTTCGTCGCTGTTCGTCTACACAGGTCCGGCAGGTGGCGGCTGGGTGATTTATCCACCCCTGAGCGCTCTGCCACAGGCGCACAAGGGATCACAATTGGGCATGACGCTCTGGCTGATCAGTATGGCGTTTTTTATTGTGTCACAGTTGCTGGGCGGAATCAATTACATTACTACAGTCATTAATTTACGCACACGGGGCATGTCCTTCAGCAAGTTACCTTTAACAGTCTGGGGATTTTTCTTAACGGCGGTTCTGGGCCTGATCTCGTTTCCAGTTCTGTTTTCGGCGGTACTGCTCCTTATCTTCGACCGGCATTTTGGTACAAGCTTTTACCTATCCGAAATCTACATCAAAGGTGAAGCGCTTCCCAACGTAGGCGGTAGTCCGATTCTGTTTCAGCATTTATTCTGGTTTCTGGGGCACCCTGAAGTATACATTGTGATACTTCCTGCCTTTGGTATAACCTCCGAAATCATGGCTACCAATGCGCGTAAACCTATTTTCGGTTACCGGGCCATGATAGCCTCCATGATTGGTATTGCCTTCTTATCCTTCATTGTCTGGGGGCATCATATGTTTGTGTCCGGCATGAATCCTTTTTTAGGATCGGTTTTTATGTTTTTGACGCTAATTATTGCCGTTCCATCGGCAGTTAAAGCCTTTAACTACGTTACGACTCTATGGCGCGGTAATATCCGGTTCACGTCGGCGATGCTGTTCGCCATCGGTTTTGTGTCCTTCTTTATTTCGGGCGGGGTAACGGGTATTATACTCGGCAACGCAACCCTGGACATTCCGCTGCACGATACGTACTTCGTCGTTGCTCATTTCCACTTGGTCATGGGAGCGGCTTCGGCCTTTGGACTTCTGGCCGGAACGTATCACTGGTTTCCCAAGATGTTTGGTCGAATGATGAATGAACGATTAGGCTACATTCATTTCTGGCTGACCTTCGTGGGCATCTATCTCGTGTTTTTTCCCATGCATTACCTGGGCATTGCTGGTTTTCCGCGTCGTTATTATTCGTTTACGAGCTATGACTTCATGAAAGGTAAGTTCGCGGATATGAATAGCTTTATTACCATTGCCGCCATTATCACGTTTACGGCGCAATGGATTTTTATCTGGAATTTCTTTTACAGCATCTTCAAAGGACGCAAGTCTGTCCAGAACCCCTGGCGGTCAAACACCCTCGAATGGACGGCTCCGATCAATCCAGGACATGGCAACTGGCCGGGAGAGTTACCGGCGGTGTACCGCTGGTCGTATGATTACAGCAAACCGGGAGCAAAAGACGATTTTATCCCGCAAAACGTACCGTACTCGCTAACGCTGGAATCAAATCTACCTCACGAAAACGAACAGATTCCGCTGGAAAAAGCAATTGAAGCGCAGAAAATGAATGATCAGTTTGCGCACCCCCACTAATCGACAATGCCTTCGCATCAAACTCCTATCACTATGAACAAAGAGCAAGAATCGACCGATAACGAGAACACCCCAACTAATGGTTCGCAGGAAGCCCCTCGCGAAGAAGGCACAACGGGTGAGACGGAAACCTATGTGGGTAGCCATGCCGATAATTATGATCCCGAAAACACACCAGACCCAGATGGCCCCCGGGATAAGCCTAGTGGCGAAAACACAAAGAACAACGGAGAACAGGGCGGAGGTCTATGGACGAGTGGTGGTCAGGTAACTACCGGCTCTGGCTACAACGAACCAGGTCCCTAGACTACGCCCATCAAAACTAGCCGTTGTGAGCAAACGCTGTATGTTTAGGTAAAAACAGCGTTTGCTCACAACGGCTAGTTTGTGTTTAGTAGTTATCTACGATTGCCCTTCAATCTCCTTCTGCTCGTACTCCTGATCCGTCACAGCTTTTTGGTAACTCAGGATTCTTTACTTGCTCCTATTCGGGTCGATGTCGATAAATGCAATGGTACCAATCAACCGATCAGAGTACATTTTCGACAAAGATCTATAGAGGATTTCGCAGACGATTAATCAGAAAAGAATTAGCTCTTTCACCCCAGCATTTGCCGGATTCATCACAAACCGGTTTCGTTAAGCAACATCTCCTTCAGCGGTTTCGTATTTCTGACAAACCAACTGACCTACGTTTGCTCCATTGGCTACTCAACATCAATCCCAATTTATTATGACTCTTGTTGAATCCACCTCGGTAGTCAATCAGCCGGATATGAACCTATTCACGCATACGGTTCACAGCCCTTCGTACGCCAGTCTGACGGATAATTTTGAGCGTGTTGACAAACTGAAAGATTACTGCATACCCGTCAACTCGTACTTTCCGACGACCGCCATTATGGATGCGCTGTACGCAAAGATGCCTTACGCGCTCAAGTATTATCCGAGCAGCAATTCGGAACTCGCCGAACTGATTTGCCGGTTTGCCGATATTGCTGATCCGAATTCGGTGATTGCAGGGAATGGCTCAACGGAGCTGATTTCCTGGCTTAACACGCTGTACGTGAAAGACAACCTGCTGGTACCCGTGCCGTCATTCGGACGTTGGACAGATGAACCAAAAGGGTTAGGACGACATGTACGCTACGCCTACTATTCCGATCTGAACAACCAGTGTCTGACAGCGGATGAGTTTGTAGATGCCGTTAAACGAACAGGTGTGAGAAACGCTGTGCTTTGTAATCCAAACAATCCTACCGGCTCCATTTTGCAGAAGGAAGATGTGATTTGGATTATGCAGGAGTTAGCATACCTCGATACCCTTATAATTGACGAATCGTTTATTGATTTTTCGCAGAGCGAGCCGCCTACCGTCAAAGATGTCGTTACGGAATTTCCGAATGCCTGGGTCTTAAAAAGTTTAGGCAAAAACCTGGGATTACATGGTTTGCGAATGGGCTACGCCATCAGTCATCCCAAAAACATTGACGCCCTCAAGAAACACGTGCCCTTCTGGAACGTCAACGGGATTACTGAATTGTTGCTAAAGTTGGTGGTTGAGGGTAAAGCCGACTACGAACAAAGTCGGTTACAGGTTATTGCTGACCGCGAGTATCTGAGATCTGCTTTTCAGGAGATTCATGAATTTACCGTTTTTCCGTGTGCGGCCAACTTCATCTACGTCAAATTAACCGATACCATCAACGGTGATTTACTTAGAGATCGCTTGCTGCTTAATCAGCAATGCTTTGTGCGAAACTGCGGCAATAAAATCGGCTGTAGCAGTCAGTATTTTCGAGTAGCGGCCCGCCCCAAGGAAGATATTGATTACCTCATTGCGGCCATCAAACTGGAGCTAAAACAGTTGGCAACAATTGCCTTTATGAGGGACCTCAATAGCGCAGGCTGTTCGATCCATCGAATCACCAAGCAGTCCTTGTAAATTGATTTTATGACTCGGTTCGATAGCCGGATGGACAACCGATTATCGAACCGAGTCAGTTTAGCGTGTTGTTCACCCCAAAAATTGGTCTTTCAACCACATTTATGTCTGCCGGGTAGGGTGTTATTGTACTTTTGTACGCATCTTTCCGTGGAATGGCAGCCTGGTTGAAGTCACATAGCACGAATCTACTAATCGGAATTGCTCTGGTAATTCTACCACTGATTTATTCGGTCTACAGTGGTGTAAGCTGGTCTCCGTTAAGACCGCACGAGCATCTGGTACAGAATGGACTAGCCTATACGCTGCTGGTCCTGTTTTCATACTTGAATCATACGGTATTAGTACCCCGCTGGTTTCTAACAAAACACTACTGGAAATACGCACTTATAGCGGTTAGCTGCGTCTTGGCCGCCGTTTATTTCCCGTATCGGATCGAGCAGTGGTTTTTCTTCAAACCCCCAAAAGAAAATACTCCGCTGGCTTGGGCTCGTCAACTCTTTGTGGAGGAGATGATGCTGACTGGCCCCTATACCCCACAATTTGAATCACATCACGACGAGAACAGACCTGTTTTTAAGCCATTTAATCGGCACCGGGGGCTACGTCAAGATGGCCCACCCCATCCGCCAGATGGTGAACGCCCGAACGACGCTCATGGACCGCCTTTTACGCTGCTCCTTCCGGTCAAGCTAGCCATCTTTTTCTTGTTAGGAAGTGTCAGTTCGCTTATCTCTATTTCCATCCAGACGGCTAGTCGGCTCCATCAGGTTGAAAATGACCAGTTGCAGGCTGAACTTCGCCAGCTTAAAGCGCAGATACAGCCGCATTTTCTCTTCAACACCCTCAACAGTATTTATGCGCTCGCCATTCGGCAGGATGAGCGAACAGCCGATACCATTGTCAAACTCTCGGAATTCATGCGCTATATCATTCGCGACGCGCACCGAGATAAAGTGGCTCTGGCTAAAGAGATTAATTACATTGGTAACTATATTGATCTTCAAAAAGCTCGGCTACGTGATGCGGTTCAGGTGAACTACCGACTTGAAGGGGATGAGACGAACGGAGAAATCGCTCCTTTACTTTTGTTTTCGTTTATTGAGAACGCCTTTAAATACGGGGTAAGTCCGGACGAGGAATCGCGGATTGATATTCGAATCCGGCTTGAAGGTAGTAACCTGGATCTTTATGTCGCCAATAAAAAAGTTCAGGTCAGTTCTTTCGAAAATTCAACGGGTGTGGGTTTGCAAAATACCCGAGAGCGGTTGCGGCTTCTTTACCCTGATACGCACCAGTTAACCATTGACAATAACCCGACCGATTTCCAAGTCAGTCTTAATCTGACTTTATCCGAATGAAAGCCATTGCCCTTGACGACGAACGGCCGGCCCTCGATGTTATCGAAGCCTTTTGTAGCCGAATAGACACGGTAGATCTGGTCAAAACCTTTACCCGAACTGGCGAAGCTCGTTTGTATCTGGAAGCAAACCCCGTCGATCTGATCTTTCTGGACATCAACATGCCGAAGGAGTCGGGACTGGATTTTTTTAGATCCATCACCCAGCAAACCCTCGTTATTTTTACGACGGCATATAGCGAATATGCGCTGGAAAGTTACGAAGTGGAAGCCGTCGATTACCTTTTAAAACCGTACACGTACGATCGTTTCTCGAAAGCGACGCAGCGAGCCCAAGCGCGGTGGCGAACACTCCAGCAGAACCAGGACATGAACAATCAAGGCCCTGGGCAGGCGCACCTCTTTTTTCGGGCGGATTACGGCCTGGTAAAAGTTACCGTTGCCGACATTGTTTTTGTCGAGGGATTGGATAATTACCTGAAAATTCATTTAAAGGAAGGCCATCCTTTAGTCTTGCGGCTTACGATGAAAGCCATGCTGGAAAAACTACCAGCCAATAAATTCATTCGCGTTCACCGGTCTTTCATTGTCGCAATTGACAAAATTCAGTCGATTCGTGGCCGTATGATACTGATTGGAGAGGAGGAAATTCCTGTCGGAAGTAGCTACGAAAAAGACTTTTTTAGTCTGTTCATGAAATAGATCAGCCCTAAACGCTTCCTCTGTTCAATAAAAAATTGGCTTGTTTGCCTCAACTTATTCTTGGGTTAGGACGCTAAATTACCCAGCACTAAAGTATGTCTGTAAGTTAGTTGGTACGCTAAGTTCAGACAAGCAGACGTTGGTATTGAACGCTATCAAGCTAATACGTAAACGGTTTAGAGCCTACAATGGCGGCTATTATTTAACTAAATATACGTCGGAGTTAGCGAGTACCTATATCCCCTATTCGGGTGCGACCTCCGTAGCCAGCCAGAATGACTACATCCGCATTGATGGACCGAGTCTATGGATTGAGTTCTCCTACCAAGGTGGGGTAATTATCCGAAATACCCCTCATTCCCACTCCGTCTGGCGTGATCATACCAGCGATTGTGGGGTAACTAATGTCGGTTTAGGTGCCTCGTTTTGAAGCGCATCACATCCAATTTGGGCGCTGGTGCGCTTTTTCTTTGGTTCGATTTAACCCCGTAATTTTTATGATTCACCACAAATTCAAGGTAATTACCCCTAACCTGGCGGGGTTGACCACTACTTTTCCTATATCCGCTTAGTAAAGCCGATTTTTGATTTGGCAGCGAACCCCATTGTTTTTGGCACTAAGGTGAATTGAATAGTTTGTCGGTATGTGATTCGTTCACCACAACATTTCGACTCTTTACCCCAACACAGACGGTTTTTGCAACAGCGATCAACGGTTTTAAGTACTCGTAAATAAGCAATCAAGCGCTGACAGAACGTATTCAGCAAACATTATGAAACGCAACAACGTAACTCTTTTCCTACTGATCCTACTGGGCTTTAGTACCAGCTTTGAATCTTGCAAATCAACGGATGTTGATGCGACCAGCACAACGGGGTCAACGACGGGGTCAACAACAAACGCTTCCAGTTCGATTACAACCGCTCTGTCAGCTACAGCCACAACAACAACCTGTGGTTCGACGGGCGTCGCTCAAATCGTTTGCCTGGCCGAAGCCTTCAAAGCTACCTTGAGCAGTACGCAAGTATCGACGGTGCAATTGAGTTACTCGAAGGCCAACGCACAGAAATGGTCTAACTTACCAGCAGGAATGTCTGCACGCATAGGTATCAACCTGGGTGCGCTCAGTGATACCCAACTGGCGGCTTTCCGCAACCTGATGGTGGCTGTACTGGCGTTAAATAATACGAACGAAGGGTATGATGAGATGCTGGGCAACCTAGTCGCCGATGATTACCTAAACACCATTGGTGGAGGATCTACGTACGGGGCTGGTAATTATTTCGTATCATTTTTAGGCACGCCTAGCACCAGTAGTTTATGGTCTATCTTGTTTACGGGCCACCATTATACCCAGCCCATCACGTTCAACGCGGGAGCGGTCACAGGTGTTACACCGGCTTTCCGAGGTACCGAGCCGCAGGCAGCCGTCACCGCAGGGAATCGTACGTATCAGGCATTTGAGCAGGAACGTGTCGCTTTTGCTGCCTTGTTAACGGGTTTAAGCGCTACCGAACAAACCACGGCTAAACTGTCCGGCAGTTATAACGATTTGGTACTGGGGCCGGGACAGGATGGGAAGTTTCCAGCGACCAAATCAGGCTTACAGGTAGGCAGTCTGAGTAGCGATAAGCAGACACTGGTACTAAACGCCATTCGCCTTTACGTCAATGATCTGGATGCGTCTGCGGCAGCAGCCGTGTTAACCAAATACACCTCAGAATTGGCAAATACGTATGTCTCGTATTCAGGCACGACAGCCATGAGTTCCCAGGGCGATTATGTGCGTATTGATGGACCAAGTGTATGGATCGAGTTCTCCTACCAAGGTGGAGTAATTATCCGAAACACCCCTCATTCCCACTCCGTCTGGCGTGATCATACCAGCGATTATGGCGGCAATTAGAATGTCATTGCTGCCTTAACTCGTACGAGTACAACAGCGCGGATTGATTACCCTCGATTGGTGGCCAGCGATAAGCGAAACATGATGTTAACGCCTTTTCTAGTGAATAAAGTAAGCTTTGTCAATAGTCGTCGATCCAGATGGCGATTGATTTTGACTATACTCGCACTGGCCATTGGCCGACCAGAGTTAGCGACTGCTCACCCCATGCCGAACTCGGTGGTTCTGCTCAACGTTCATGCTAACCGCATCGACGCCGAGCTACAAATTCCACTCGTGGAGCTGCAATCGGCTTTGGGGCACGCCGTAAACGACTCGTCGGCAGGGCTGGTAGCACGGTTGGGTCCTCAACTTAGGGAATACCTCAAGACGCATATCCGTCCACAAAGTCCCGACGGGCGTTTCTGGAACGTAACGGTTGGCGAATTGACCGTCCACGAAAGTCAGAATCCAATCAACGGCGTTTATCGCGAACTCACGGCTCAGGTACAGATGCTTCCCCCGGTACGACAATCTGGTCAGGGCGAAGACGTACGACAATTTACCTTTTACTACGACGTAGTATTGCACCAGGTAATGACCCATAAAATTCTGGTGTCGGTACGTCAAGACTGGGTACGCGGGCAACTAGCCGAATCCGAACCGGTTCAGGTAGGAGAAATTAGCCTGGATATTGTTAACAATCGCATTTTACCGCTGTCAGTTAACCTGGCATCGGGTAGCTTCTGGACGGGTTTTACAGCGATGGTTAACCTGGGAATGCAGCACATTGCCGAAGGAACTGACCATTTGCTGTTTTTGCTTGTGTTGTTACTACCCGCTATGTTGCAGGTAACGGGCGGTCCAGGACAACGATTTGTCTGGGGCCGATTTGGCGGGGTTCGTTATAGCCTGAAGCGACTGTTGCTCATTGTTACGGCCTTTACGATAGGCCATTCAATTACATTGCTGGCGGGATCGCTAGGCTGGGTACGGCTTCCCTCGCAGCCGGTTGAAATTTTGATAGCCGTATCGATTCTCGTGTCTGCCATCCATGCCGTTCGCCCTATTTTTCCAGGTCGCGAAGCCTGGATAGCGGCTGGCTTCGGGCTAATTCATGGGCTTGCCTTTGCCAGTTCGCTGGCCAATCTGCAACTTGATGCGGGCCCCATGGCACTAAGTATTCTGGGTTTCAGTCTGGGTATTGAGTTGATGCAGCTATTTATTATTTTGCTGACGATCCCCTGGTTGATGCTGTTGAGCCGCACACAAGCCTACGGACTTGTTCGGTTGACAGGTGCCTTGCTGGCAGCCATAGCGGCTATTGCGTGGGTGGTTGAACGGATCACGGGTCAACCGAATTCATTGACACAGGGAATCGAGTTAGTATCTCCTTACGCGCCTTATGGATTGGGCGTGTTGGCAATACTAGCGTTACTACTCACCTGGCGTACGAATCGGCTGCGTCAACTTCCGGAATTCTAAAATCCGGTGGTTATATTCTTAGCAAAAAAGATTGGTCGTAGCCGACAAATTTGACAACAAGTGCCATTGGCTTCTTTTTGTCAAATAAACATGGTTAGCTGATGGTTTCATTAAGTTAATCAATACTCATCCAGTTACCAAAAGCTTATAGACAGATGTAGTCGGTTCAATATAAGCCAGACAGGGCTCGTTCTTCCGCGTTGTGAAGAATGAGCCCTGTTTATATAAAAAGCAACTTCTTACTGCCTGGATGGGGGAGACCGCCAGCCACGTTTAATCAAGCAAGCACTTTGAATTTTGCTTGTAAATTACCGGGCATGATAAAGCGCTATTGGATTAAGCTTTTATGAGTGACTCCGCCCCATCGATCCAGATAGGCGTACCCGTAATGTGGCTGGCCCGGTCAGAAGCCAGGAATAAAGCTAGTTGAGCCACCTGTTCAGCGTTACCAGGCGCTCCATCGGTCAGGGGAGTCTTACCTTCGGGGAACACCACCGGCTCCTGTTCGCGTTCCAGATTGCGCTGTTGGGTGCTTTGATCAATGTGGGTGTCAATCGCTCCGGGACAAATCACATTCACCCGAATGCGGTACTTAGCCAGTTCAAGCGCTGTCATTTTGGCAAAGGCTACCTGAGCAGCTTTAGAACAGGAATAAGCCGTTGCCCCCGTATTGCTAAAGGTTCGTGTGCCGTTTACCGAAGACGTTATTAGAATGGCGCCCCCTGCCACTTTCAACAGCGGAAGTGCATATTTGACAGTCAGGAACGTACCGCGCAGATTGATATTAATTGTTTGATCCCATTCCTCGGGCTCAATTTCGTCGATCGGTGCCCAAACCCCATTAATCCCTGCATTGGCAAAAACCACGTCGAGTCGGTCCCATTGCTGCTGAATCTGCTCAATAGCCTGTTGCATATCGCTAACCTGAGAGACATCAGCCACAATACCCAGTGCCTGCCCACCCTTTTGGGTGATTTGCTCGACAGTCTGTTTAACGTTGTCATCGGAAAGGTCCAGTACGGCAACCCGAGCACCTTGCTGAGCGAAGCATAAAGCAGTGGCCTGACCAATTCCTGAGCCGGCCCCCGTAATCAGAGCAACTTTACCTTCTAATTCTTGCATACGCTGTGTCGTTGTTTGTGAATGTATACTAAAGCCTGTTCTAGATAAAGTGTCGAGCGAGCGATTTGTTATGAATTTAAGGTCATGATCGTCAGAGTAAATTGTTTTCCGAGGGCTATTTGAGCGGCTCATCCCCGAACAATGGGTAAAGTTGATTCATCTCTATGAGTTGTGGCCATTGGCTCATTGATGCTACTTATTGCGTCACAGATTGAGCTACGCGCGTGGTTAACTGGTTAATTCAAGAATGCCAGCAGATGTAAAGTACGCTAGTTGCCTTCCTAATAGCTGTTGGCTAATTGGTATCCTCTAAAACTTGGTCCAATGAGCATCATTAAAAAAATAGTGGAGACGATCAAAGACGATGTAGAGGCTCTGCAAGGCAACCAGACCAAGGACAAACGCTATCAAAGTGAGGCTACCTATCCTGACGAAACTACGGCTCGGCAAGCTTTCACCCAGGCTAGAGAAAAGCTTTTGGCTGTCAATAGCTGGTCGAACCTACCAGGAATATCGGCTACTTTTACGGTCTACGATCAACGGGGAAATCGTATCGACAACAACGATTCGCTAGTCGTTGGTCACTTTATTCTCATTGAGCTACCGGGTCCTTTACCGCATAACTGGGTCCGGGTCGTTGCGATAACTAATGACGATACAGCCGCTGAATTTACGGTAGTACCCAGCGAAAGCCCTCAGCATCATGAGGAGTCAACAGCCCCGATTGAACACTTTTTTACCGATGAAGCCAGCAGTACATTCCGGGTGGAGCGGCAGGGTACTCGACTGATAGCCTGCGAGATTGGTCAAAATGAACGGGTCAATAATGCGAAAGAGACCGCTGGAAAACGGTCGGTAGTCAACACCTTACTTGCAGCTGGTGGTTGGGCGATGTTTCAGGAAACACAGTGGAAAAAACTAACCGATTATCTGGTAGAGCCGTAGCCGTTGACCTACTCAGGCGACTGACTTATCCGAAACGGATCGGATTTAAACGAATGGATGTCCTGTTTTTTCCGTTTTCGGCGTGTCTGATGAATCTTACAAACCATGACCATTTGCTTACTTATTAATCTTTAAATGACAGGCCGACTACTTGTTTTAGTTAGTATTTTGATGATTTACAGGTGTATCAAATAATGATCTCGACGTATGAAAAAGACAATAATGGTAACAGCAGGGCTTGTGTTAGGCGTTTGGATGCATGGTCAAGCTCAAACGAAAACGGGAGGAGCACTAGAAGGCAATACCGGACAGCAGGGTTCCTCACCCCAGAATAACGCTCGTAAAGCAAACTCAAGCCAGAATCTAGGAAAAGGAGTTCCGTACAACAAAGAGGCTGAACAGCAAAGCAAGGCTGGGGCCACTAGGTCAAACATCCCAGTGAAAGGTTCATCACCGAACGCATCATCACAGACAGGGTCCAGACAAGGAGGGCAATCTACTAATAAGAAGGGAAGTAGCTCTTCTTCTAAATCCAATAACCAGTAGGCTGACGAATAGGGTACGCACTCAGGACTATCTTCACTTAAAAAAGCGGACTGATAAGATCAGTCCGCTTTTGACATTTTCACACCCTATGAAGGTTACAAAACTTCACAAGACGAAGCAAATATAAACGATCGACCAGAAGGAACAAATGAATGTATGTGATTACCGGCTACTTACAATTGCTTGAATTAACAGCCTTATTCAAATCGTCCATAGGAGAATAGTAACGAACAAAAACCGTTGATCAGAAAGCTATTGCCGCAGCATATCGCACTACCCTGGACAGAGCAGAATGACGTTATAGATTAGTTGGAACAAGAAGCGGCAAGTATACAATAAAGGTAGCTCCCTGACCCGTTTGACTACTGGCCGTTAGTATACCACCGTGATTGGTGACCACTTTCTGGCAAATTGCTAGCCCCACACCCGTACCCGCAAACTCATTTTTTCCGTGTAATCGCTGAAACACCTGAAAGATGCGATCCAGGTATTTTTCATCAAAGCCAACACCATTATCGCTAACTGTAATTCGATGATAGCGCTGACTTGGGCGGCTTTGAATCAACTCAGTTGGCAAGCTAGCGCCAGTTACCGTTACCGCACTAATGCTGATTTGCGGTACTTCTCCTGGTTTATGAAATTTGAGCGCATTCGAAAGTAGGTTTGAAAACAACTGCCCTAATTGCATGACATCACCTTGTACGGTTGGTAAAGGATCAACGGTGATTAAAGCATCGGTTTCCTCAACAAGTAGACTCAAATTGTCTAAACTTTCCTGAACAATCTGGTTAAGCGCTACAGGTGACAAACGAACCTGTTCGGTTGCAATGCGCGAGAAAGTCAACAAGTCGCGAATCAGGATTGACATGCGAGAGCCCGCATTGGCGAGTCGTTGTAACAAATCCAATCCTGTCGGACCTAGTTCGGGGCCAAACTGCTGCTGTAGGAGCGAACTAAAGGATTGAATTTTTCTGAGGGGCTCTTGCAGATCGTGAGATGCAATGTAGGCAAACTGCTCCAGGTTCTGGTTTGAGCGTTTTAAATCGTTGACTAACGTTTGCAACTGGCTGTTCACTTCCGTCACGGCTTGGTTTGCCATCGCCAGTTCATCATTGGTACTGGCAAGCTCTTCGTTGGTAAGCGCTAACTCTTCGGTTCGTTGCTGAACCAGTTGCTCCAGGGCCAGTTGTAGTTCGTGCTGGCTGGTAATATCCCACACCAGACCATCGACGTGGGTGGGTTGCCCTTCTAATCCCCTACGAACTTGACCTACCGTTTGCAGTATATGTTTTTGGTTTGTCTGGGCGTTAATAACGGTGTATTCCATCTGGTAGGAGCCATCCGAACTCGGCAGAAGAGCATCGGCAAAGAGCTGGCTCACCCGCTGCTGATCACTTTCCTGAATCATACTGATCGACGTGGCAACATCGGTGACTTCTGGCAGTCCGTACCAGCTGGCCACCCGCTGCGACTTAACCAGCTGATTGGTTTCCAGATTAATACTGTAGCTACCCATTTCCGCCATATTGATCATCGATTGCAGAATGTTCTGATTTTCCTTCAGGGCTTGCCGGGCTTTCGCTTCACCCGTTACGTCAACGGCCAGATCGAGAATGGCGTACACATTTCCATCCGAGTCAAAGAGAGGGCTATAGGAAATGTTGTAAATTTTATGGGTCATCACCCCATTTTGAACAATAGACACCTGCGAACCGTAACTTTGAAACATCTGACCCGTGGTGAACACATCGTCGAGTATTTGTAGAAAGGGCTGGTTCTCCGTAATCAATTCGGGCATAACCTCGCGCAAAGGCTTCCCCACAATATCGGGACCTTTCCCTACAATGTCGATAAATGTCTGGTTGGGCGATTCAATTACCAGATCGCGACCAATGAATAAGCCGATAGCAACCGGGGCCGTCGAGACAATTGAGCGAAGTTTGGATTCGCTAGCTCGCAGGGCTTCTTCAGCCAGTTTCTGCTCGTGTACGTCAACTACGCTGCCAATCATACCTAGATATTGCCCATAGTTGTCAAAGCGAGGGCTGGCTTTATCGATTGCCCAGCGGTACGTTCCGTCGCACTGACGCAAACGGTAAAGCAGGTCAAACGATATATGCTTCTCATTTGCCTCAAGGAAACGCGTTGCGGATGACTCCCTATCATCCGGATGAATAGCATCGAGCCAACCAAATTTTTCGGCCTCAGCCTGGGTCTGTCCGGTATAATCGTACCACTGCCTGTTCAGATAACTGCAACTACCATCGGGCTCGGTCGTCCAGATAATAGCCGGAAGTGTGTCCATCAACGAGCGGTCAGCGTATTCATTTGACGGGTTTTTCGGGCGGGTCAGCACTTGCTCGGTAGCGTCAGAACAAACCACCAATACACCTGTTATATGGTCATCTTGCCAGAAAGGTTTGCAAATGAAGTTAATAGAAGTAGGCTCGGTTATTCCGTTTTGATTTAGGATGACGACTGATTCCTTGGCAATAGAGCGCTCACCACTGGTATAAATTTTCTGTAAAAGCTCGTCAATGCCCTGGCTAGTTACGTCGGGCATAGCCTCAAAAAAAGATTTGTTTATGACATCTTCACGCTGCTTACCCCAATACGCAAGCACGCGTTCATTGGCCAGGGTAATCACAAACTGGGGGCCGCTAAGGAGCGCCATCGCCACGGGAACTTGCTCAACTAATTCCCGAAAATGGTCATGCTCTGTTTCCGCTTGTCGATTTACTGGTTGCTGATTAGATACTTGCTGAGCAATGCCTGTCACACGAATGACCTGTCCTGTTTCGCCAAGGAAACTACGCCCTTTGAGTTCAATCCGACGAAGCAGCTTGTCGTCGCCAACAATCCGAAGGATTATCGAAAAACGATCGTCGGTAGCCTGTTGAAACAGTTCATCCAATCGAGCTATGTCGGCAGGGTAAATAAAATTTTTGAAATCGGCGTATGAAAGTTGGTGAGCCGCGTCAATGTGGAACAGTTGCAGGCACTGAGTATCCAGATTGAGCAGACCAGTATCTGAATTCAAATCCCAGACACCAAGTCCAGCAGCGTCCAGGGCAACGTTACTATCAAGTTTTTGGTTGAGCTCGAGGGAGGATTTGGAGGACAGCCGATCGCCAGTCATTCGTAACGGTAAGTATTATGGGGGACAAGTTAACAGATTAGGTACATGGTATGTGATCCTCACGTCTACTAGCAACAAATAGTTCAACGGTCTTGTTTGTAGCCTACTTCGGATTATTCAATAGCCAGCTTACTAATTATAAAGTACAAGATAGCAGTTAATATTCTAAACAATCTGGTTACGTCGAACAGACGATTGACAAAAACAGAACGATCTATGTTCAAGTCTGTAAGATGCGCACTTAAACAGCAATTGCAGAAGCAGTTGAATCAGAAGATTATGAGTCAGGCAGGGTACTTAAGTAGATTCAATATGTCTTTTATAAAGAATTTACGGCTTATAAAACAGATGATTAATTTTTCGTCACGGTACTTCGATCATGACCGGATCAGATCAGGAAACGTTAGTTTGTCCAGTGATTCAAAACAAAATTAATCCAGTCTTTTTCGGTTGAAGGAATAGGTACATCTGGTTTGTAGCCTATATTATCAATCGGGTCTGTATCCACCCACGGCATTCTGGTCACCGGCAAATACATGTAGTAGTCATCACAAGTTAAGGAAAACGGATTGGCATTGCCATAATCCATAAAGCCACCCGTGTAGGTGCCGAAGCGCGTAATTTTCTGACTGTATTTGGCCATTGATAGAAAAAATTCCGAGGCACTGCCACAGCCTTTATCCATCAATACCGCAATGCGTTTGGGAAAAGTCCGCACCGAATCGTAGCGAATAACGTACTCGGTTTTATCGGGAACAAACTCGCCACGGTGGGCTTTGAGCGAATCCAGGAACTCTATATTCATCTTTAATTCGGAGTCGTCGGCTTTTTTCTGCTTTCGCAGCCGTTCGACGTAAGCGGCCTGTTTATCAATCCACTCATCAGAAGCACGGTTCAAGGCTCTTGCAATCGGGATTGGTTGGGTATAAAAAAGTTGCATAAATTCCTCCGAAGCCCACGCACCGCTGTCACCCCCGCCGTTGCCGCGCATATCAAAGATTAAAGACGGCGTACGGCCAATCATTGCTCGGTGAGTTTTTAACAAACTGTCTAGAATAGCCATTTGTGAACTGGTGAAATGCGGCAAGCGAACATAAACGGCCTCTGGATTCAGTTGTTTGACAACCACGCTTTCGAGTGGCCGTTGAGCTGTTTCTTCCGCTTTTGGAACTATCCGTTGCCAACTGTCGCCCCAAATCTGGTAGTGGTTCCCGTTTGGCTGGATGCCCATTGGCCTACTTTTGAAATCCCCGAAAACGTAGTGCGCCTGTTCATACTCACCGGTTTTGCCAATGAATTGGGCTTGTACCATACCCGGCTTCCAATTAGGCAGTGTGGAGGAAAGAACTACTGAAATGTGGCGTCCAGGATAGTCAGGATCAGCCACTGTAGCAATTTTCATCTTCCCACTTGACAATTCCCAGATTCCTTCGAAGGGTTTGAG
The DNA here is from genome assembly GCF_021233055.1 of Spirosoma oryzicola. NCBI lineage: Bacteria > Pseudomonadati > Bacteroidota > Cytophagia > Cytophagales > Cytophagaceae > Spirosoma > Spirosoma oryzicola. The sequence continues at coordinate 140,754 of NZ_CP089541.1, forward strand.
TGCTGATCGTTTAGCCAAATAGGCGCGAGCCTGCGATTCGGAGTAAGCGATAGTGCGAATAGTGGTAGGCGATAACTGTGGGGAGTAACCGGCACTGACGTGTAAATCCCGGAAAAAGCCAGCGTAGCGTTTCAGTAAATCGAAGCAGACAAATCCATCTGGCGCTTTAATTGCTTGTTTCTGTAGACTGTCGATCAGCGTGTTATAGCGAAGCTGACTTTTTGCGTTCACCTTGTCGGCGAAACCGGCGTACACGTTTGTGGTTTTGCGGATAGCTTGGTCAAGCACATCGGAACAGCGACAAGAAGCCGGCGATTGCGCCGTGACGAATTGATTAAGTAAGCAAACCAACAAAATTGAAGTGGCAATATGGCGGGTAGTAACGGTCATGCTAGTGTGGTCTCAGATGCAAACTATACGCAAAACTTTATGGTGTCGGTCATTATAATGACCTCATCCCTCATCATTTATAAAGCGCTATTTTGGTTGGACTTACTATGTCAATTGATAGTTTCTATTCTTTCTATCATTTTAGCAGATAAGCATATCACTCCCGCAAATTGGCCTGCCTCTCTGATACACGACTACACACTTTTTTTTAAGTCTGATAATTTACAGTTATCGAACTTAAAAAATTCTATCTTGATTTTAGGAAGGGGATAACATAATGACGCTTTCTTTCCTAAATAATACCAGCAAGAAGCTAAAACTCAACTTTTATTTGTTGGGCCATTTCCTGAACTACTTTTTTTGATACGGGGCCGTTTAGATCTAAGTCGGATGGGCTGCTGTGAGAGAAAGGATAGAGTAGACTGATCAATCAAGTTTTGTTTTATTGACGTTAATAGAGCCTTTTGTAAGTCTATACAACGGGTAGTGCTGATGCTAAATTTTGAAAGTAGATCAACATTGAGCCTACACGTCCTGATGAGTTCTAAGAAGAGTTGTTTATTCAGACCATTCCAATTAGGAAAGAGTTCTGACAATTGCTAAACTCGACCGGTTGACTCATAATGTGGCATTTACTTTTACGCTGCGTGATTCGGGCGTAGAGTTTCTCTAGGCTGATATGCCTGCATCTAATACGCTTACAATAATATAATGGCTTCCATTAGCCAGCACGAGCGGGAAGTCATTTACAATCGTAGCCGTAAAGATTAGCACAAAAAAAACGAGCAGGCAATATATTGGTTAGGCCAGAAAATCTCACTTTAGAGGCCAATTAAACGGGGTTAGCCATTCGACAGCAAAATGCTCGCGAACACGAGAAAAATCGTCGGAAAGCTGAATTTGCCATATCATTTCGTAATGCGGGCGAGAATTGGAACGGCATTGCTTCTACCTTGGATGAGCATGGATTTCGCTCACGCAAGGGGCAGTAATTTCAAGCGGTGCAAGTACAACGCATCATAGCTCATTTCAAATAAGCCGAGGGTATAACCAGGTTCTATAAAAGTGTAACCAACCAGGAACGACCGTTCACGTTCGTAGCAAGTATGAATGGCCTATTATGTATCCTCTTTACCCAAAATTTATGATGGCTATCGCTGATAATGAAGGCTTATAAAAGTACGGCTCCTATACTAACTAATTTTGCACCTTGCCTTTGAGCTGATACTGAATCGCCCTAACTAACCGTTAACTGCTTGAAACCATTTGGCATTACCAGGCACACCTTTCCTAATCAAACTGACCGGAGATCAATTCTGAAAACTGGCGAGAGAGATGACTTGATTGCGCGATTGGGTGATCACTGCGGAGCGGTCAGTGTTACTCAAACCTCCACCCCAAACTACTCAATGGCGTATCTATTAGGGCACAAGTGTTACGCGAATAGCTGACGACTGCATACTGGTTAGCTGTGACTGGGGGCGAAGCGATTAAGGAGCAACCACTAGATCCCGTCGTTGCTCCGTCATAGTGTCCTTCTTTAAGGGGGCTACTTTTTTAAACGCTTTTAGTCCACCAATGGGGGGTAGATACCGGGCCGCCCGGAGCCGATTGGCTAACCACTTTGTCTCGGTGCGCCCCTTATTATACCGCTCAATCACCAACGCAGCGATGGGTGCCGCCACATCGCCCCCCCAACCGGCGTTTTCCACAAAAACGGCTACAGCAATGGTTGGAGCGTTCATAGGAGCAAAGCCCACAAAGATGGAATGATCAAACTGGTGACCGTATTTCGTATTTTGCGACGTACCCGTTTTGCCACAAATGTCGAGCCCAGCCAAATTGGCCGACTTAGCGCTACCGCTCACAACAGTCCGGCGCATTCCATCGATGACCGGCAGGTAATAGCGATGGTCAACGCCGGTAGCATGGTGCTTTCGGTATTGTTCAGGCAGTTGCGCACCCATCGTTTCGAAGCCTTTGAAATAGTGAGGGGTTATATACCAACCCCGATTGGCAATAGTCGCGGCTAAGTTGGCCAGCTTCAGGGGCGTAATCAGCAACTCCCCCTCGCCAATACTCAGCGAGGATATATACGAAAACTTCCAGCGATTTTTACCTTTGTAAAGCCGGTCATAATAAGGCACATCGGGTAAGTTACCCCGTCGCTCGCTGGGTAGGTCGACACCCAATTGTTGACCAATGCCAAATTGTTCGACCCGTTCGTGCCATTTGGCTAAACCAACGGCTGAGGCTTTAAACGTGTTCGTTTCATGGTTATTGTATAACATCCGCCGAAACACCTGATAGAAGTAAGGATTACAGGAATTGCCGATAGCACCCCGTAAATCGTTCCCCCCCCGACAGTGACACCGCATCGGCGATCCAGCGTGGCCGTACACTGTATGGGGTGTCAAGGTGCCCTCCTGCTGGGCCACTAGGGCCTGAATGAGCTTAAACGTGGAGCCAGGCCGGTAACTAGCCATAATTGGCCGGTTAATCAGTGGTTTGTAGCGATTTTTAAGCAAAGATCCGTACTGGTTACTAAAGTTGCTGGCCGATAGTAGGTTTGGATCGAAGGTTGGGGCTGATACCGACGCCAGAATCTCACCCGTAGCGGGCTCAATAGCGACAATAGCCCCCACTTTATTGATCATCAGGCTGTCGGCGAAGCGCTGTAAATCGGAATCAATACTGATCAGAAGGTTTTTGCCTTTCACCGCTAGGGTATCGTAGGCGCCCCCTTTCCACGATCCTTTGTTAACCCCATGCACATCCTGCATCATGAATTTGACGCCCCGCCGGCCCCGTAAGTGTTCTTCATAATAACTTTCCAATCCACTCTGTCCGATGTAATCGCCCGGCCGATAATAGGGGTAATCCTGTGCATCGAGCTTGTCGCGACTGATTTCGCTGACGTAGCCCAGCGTGTTGGCCAGCGTGTGGCCGGGATAGATTCGAACCGAGTTGATCTGGGCATGAAACCCCCTATAGTCAACTAACGCATCCTGGATGCGGGCAAACTCTTGCTTCGATAGTCGCCGTTTGAAGAGTGATGGTTTAACCATCGAATAAGACTTTGCCAATCCCATCAGGCTGTCAAAGTCTGCTTTAGACAGCTTCATCAAGGTACAGAAGGCGGTCGTATCCGCCATGATGACTCTTTTAGGCGTAACGTACAGATCGTAAACGGGTGTATTATCGACGAGTAGTTTATGGTTTCGATCATAAATCTGTCCCCGATAGGGGGTCTCGATGACCCGATTGATTGAGTTTTTGGAAGCCCCGAGTGAGTAGGTATCGTCGAGTACCTGTATGTAGAACAAACGGGCTAAATAAATCAGGGCAACGAGACAAAAAACACCAATAACAACCCACTTACGATTTTCCTCCACGGCAATGCCTGCTTGCTTAGTTTATTGATTAACTCAACAAAGTTAATACAATAACCGTATGCTGCTGTTGCGATGGCTTTGATCCACAAATAGATGCCGGTCCTGGCGGATTTTACTTGCATTACCTAGTGGCCTTACTATGTATAACCAAGGTATTCGTTGGTCACCTAGGCAACAGCCTTTCTGCTATCGTTCATTTTTCGAGGCTATATAGAATCGGTAGATACTCTTTGGTTTGCCACTTAGAAGCACGTTTATTGGTTGGTGTTTAATCGGATGAGAGAAGGTCATATAAATTACTTGACGGGTAGTAAGGTTATTAATTGGCTGGTATTACCCCGACAAAACCACAGGTACACTCACTATGTAGACCCGGGTACTACCGATCGTTGAACAGCGAATGAAGAGAGTAGTGTTAATGAGTAAGGGTAGAAACCGATCGGAATAGCTGAATCACTTGGGGTTTTTAAAACCGTATGCAACAGATTGAATCGGCTTGAAATTCAAACAACAGTCCACTTAGCGAAGGGTATTTATGGGACGCTAATAATACTCTCGGTAAGAAAAGCTGCCACCAGTTATCCGCTTTTTGTTCCATTGGTCCTTTTACAAAACTCAAGTCTGAAGGAATGACTAGTTTTAACTATCCATCAATCAACGTCACAATGCCTATTTTCTCCTTATCACCCTGCCTAGTGGACCAACAGAGCTTAGATCAGCTATCCGATGAGCAGGTATTTGCCAAGCAAGCGAAAATCCAGCAGGTGGGTTACTGGCTGCTATTGCTACTCGTCTTGTTCGTTGGCATGGCTTTTATCGTCAACTCCTATTTGGTAGCCGCTAGCAGTTGGGCCCTAATCCCAGCTTTGGCTGATTATCGTAAGAAGTACAAGGCTATCAACGGGCAGCTTCAAAAACGGAACCTAGCCTGATCGTAGTCTTGTTTAACAACAGGTAGCAGGAGTAGTGTTGATTTTTTATACTGATAATTAGTTGTTGAATTATCAGCGTGTTTGCTCAGCGTTACCAGATTTACATTATTAGAAAATCCCAAGTAAGATTCAATGAACCTTACTTGGGATTCAGAATTTACGGCAGATCAGAAGTTTTCCTGATTGCTTGATTATGCCTTATTCAACAGAAATCACAAGTCCTTTACTACTTTCGCTGGTACGCCGGCAACAACCGTATTCGGGGGAACATCCCGACTGACCAGCGCTCCAGCCGCTACAACCGCATTTTCGCCAATGGTGACTCCCGGCAGGATGGTTGCCCCCGCTCCAATCCAGGCGTTTCGTTTAATTACAATTGGTTTGGTGAGCAGCGTTTTGCGTTCGTCGGGATTTAACGGATGGTTTTCGGTGGTCAGATTAACCCGTGGCCCGATCTTCACATCGTCTTCAATGGTTATACCGCCAATGTCCAGACATGAACACGCGTGATTGATAAACACGCGCTTACCTAACCGGATGAATCGGCCAAAATTGGTGTAAAACGGGGGAAAGATCGTTGTTGACTCATCTATTACCGTCCCGATGATTTCTCCCAACCGCGAACGTAACTGATTGACATCGGTTGCCGTAGCATTCATCTTAACACACAAGCGGATGGTGCGGGAGACCACTGCCTGAAACTGGGCTATCTCCGGATCGTCCGGGCGTAGTGGCTCACCCGCTTGTAGCCTGTCAAAAATACCGTTACCGCTTTGGTCGATGCTCATTCTTCAAAGTGCCTTTTTAGTTTTTAACTCATCCGAAGCAGCTTGTCGGGTGTGATCGGCAGGTCGCGGACGCGTTTTCCCGTGGCATTAAAGACGGCATTCGCTACCGCCGGGGCAAAACCGATTAACGCAATTTCACCCATTCCTTTTGCCCCCATTGGGTTAATATGCGGATCTGGCTTATCGATCATTATCGTTTCAATCGCCGGTACATCCGCGTGAACGGCTACGTGATAGTCACCCAGGTTATTATTGACAAATCGGCCAAACCGGTGATCAATGACGGCCTCTTCGGTCAACGCCATCCCGATACCGCCCGTAACCCCGCCAATCATCTGGCTAGCGGCTGTTTTAGGGCTAACAATCCGCCCTGAATCAGCCACGCTAACCGCGTTGGCTACGCGAACCACACCCGTTAGCGGATTGACGCGCACCTTGACAAAATGCACCGAAAACGAGTACATGGAGTACTTTTGTAAGTCTGGCCCACCTTTCGAATCGCCCTTTTTGTCAATCACGGTCAGGTTATTGCTTTTCATCAGGTCGGTAACAGCCACTTTTTTGCCCGGTTCTTTTTCGATAGATAGTATACCGTCGGACAATGTTAGCTCATCGGCATTTCGTCCGGCAAATGGCCCACCGTTCTTAATTGCCAGCTTGACCAATTCGTTTTTGATCAATGTGCAGACATCAAACACGGCTGATCCTACCGCCGAGACAATAGCGGAACCGCCTTGAGTAGGTGCTTTGGGCAATGACGTATCACCGTACTCGACCTTGATCCGATCAAGCGGCACGCCCAGAACATTATGCGCAATCACCGTTAGCGCAGTACCAGTACCGGGACCAATGTCCGTTACAGCGCTCTGCACCCTTAGCGATCCGTCGGCATTTAAGAGCACTCGGGCCGAAGCCTCCCACCGAAAGGCGTTAAATGTACCCGTACTCATGCCGTAGCCAGTTAGCCAGCCGTCCTCTTGCTGACTACCGGGCTGGTTTTGGCGATTGCCCCATCCAATGGCTTCAGCTCCGCGCTGGTAAGCCTCCCGGAGGTACTTGCTGGAATAAGGTCGGTTGTGTTCGGGGTCCGTTTCCGTATAATTGCGAAGACGGAATTCAATGGGGTCAATGCCTAGTTTGTGGGCCATCTCGTCCATCGCCGATTCGAGCGCAAATGCGCCCGTAGCTTCCCCAGGGCCACGCATCCAGATTGGTACGCCCCGGTCGAGTCTAACAATACGGTAACGAGTGCTCACATTCGGGCAGTCGTACAGGAACTTGGTCATGTTGACTGTTGCTTCGGTAAAGTCCTCGTATGAAGCCGTTTCGGCTGTGGCTGCGTGGGCAATACCGACCAGCTTGCCATTCGTGTCGGCTCCCATTTGTATAGTTTGTACCGTGCAGGGCCGATGACCCACCAACTGAAACATTTGACTGCGGGTAACCACCAACTTTACTGGACGATCTACTTTTTTGGCAATTGCCACAACCGCCGTCTCCTGCGGCCAGGTTCTAAGACCCATGCCAAACCCTCCACCCATAAATTCGGTATGCACGCGAATATTGTTAGGGTCTAGCTTAAACGCCTGAGCTATAGCCTGCTGAGTAGCGTTGACGCCCTGCGTTTTGGCATAAATCATCAGCGTATTGGCATCCGTCCAATGAGCCAGAATACCATGCAGTTCCATGGGATTGTGAACTTCTACGGGAATGGTGTAATTCGCTTCCAACGTAACCGGCGCTGTACGATACCCATCGGCTTTGCCGCGCATGTAGTCCTCAGATCGGTCAGGCGCAATGCCTTCGGCCAGGTGCTTATCCAGGTCAGTGCGTGCCGCCTGTTTTGTATAGGTCGCTTTTACGAGGGAGGCCGCATAGGTAGCCCGCTCGTAACTGTCGGCCACTACGATAGCGATAGGCTGCCCATCAAACAAGATTTTGGGACTGTTTAGAATCCTGTATTTTTCAAGCGTATCAGGCTTTGGCGGAGGTCCGTCCGCCTTGTCACCCACGGGGGCATCCCAACCCGGAATCGAAGGCATATTTTCGTGCGTGAATACGCCCAGAACGCCCGGTGCATTTCTGGCTTTCTTGGTATCCAGGCTGGTAATACTGCCCCGACCAATCTCGCTACCAACAATGACACAATAGGCCATATTAGGCAATTCAAAATCGGCAAAATATTTAGCGCCACCCGTCACTTTCATGCGTCCATCGACCCGGTCAGGAGTGACCCGGTCATTCCTGGCCGGGTCAACAGGCAAATTTGTTTTATTTTCGGTCATGGTCAGGCGGTTTTAGTGGCAGATTTAAGCGCTTCGATAATGGAGTTGGGAGCTAAGGTCAGTTTGAAGTCATTCTCCCCGTAGCCTTTGGCATCCTTCATGGCTAGCGTTGCCGCCTGTTTAAAGGTATCCTCTGTTGCTGGTTTACTTTTCAGGAAGCTTTCAGCCGCAGTTAGTCGCCAGGGCTTGTGAGCCACTCCCCCCATAGCCAACCGAACGTCCTGAATCGTATTCCGCTTCATCTGAACTGCTACACCCACCGACACCAGAGCGAAAGCATAGGAAGCCCGGTCGCGCACTTTGAGGTAATACGAATGATCCGAAAAATCATTCGTCGGCAAATCCACCGACATGATCAACTCACCGGGCTGCAACGTGTTGTCCTGCTGGGGCTTATCGCCGGGTAGCCGATGAAACTCGCTGAACCGAATTTGGCGATCACCCTTTGGTCCGGATACGTTCACCGTCGCATCCAGGGCGGCTAGCGCAATGCACATATCGCTGGGATGTACCGCGATACACGCTGAGGAGCCGCCAAAAATAGCGTGCATCCGGTTGACCCCTCCGATGGCTCCGCAGCCCGATGGGCCATTGGGCTGCCCTTTATCGGGTCCTGCCTGTACAGGGCTACGCTTGTTGCAGGGCATGGATGGATCGTAGAAATAAGCGCAACGGGTTCGCTGCATCATGTTTCCGCCTACCGTCGCCATGTTACGCAGTTGAGCCGATGCACCGGCGTTAAGTGCCATTGACAAGAGCGGAAAATGCTTTTTCACCAAATCATGCTCGGCTACGGCTGAGTTTTTAGCCATAGCTCCGATACGTAAACCGTTTGCTGTCTTCTCGATCGTTGACAGTGGCAACTTATTGATATCCACCAGCCGTTCGGGAATCACGACCTCCCGTTTCATCAAATCGATCAGATTGGTGCCGCCTGCCAGAAAGTAGGTGCCGTTGTCCTGAGTGTAGGCTGTTATAGCCGCTTTAGGGGTCGATACCCGCGTGTATTGAAACGGATTCATACTTTGGCTCCTCCCTGTTTGACGTCTATAATTGCATTAACGATGTTGGTGTAAGCCCCGCATCGGCAGATATTTCCGCTCATGTATTCCCTAATTTCCTCCGGCGAATTGGCATGACCTTCCCGGATGCAAGCCACTGCCGACATGATCTGACCGGGCGTACAATACCCACACTGAAAACCGTCGTGTTTGATGAACGCTTCCTGCATGGGATGGAGCCGGGCGGTTGCATCGTGTCCCCCTTCGGATAGCCCTTCGATTGTTGTCACTTTACAGCCTTCGGTCGTCATTGCCAATGTCAGGCATGCGTTAACCCTTGCGCCATCGACGTGTACTGTGCAGGCTCCGCACTGTCCGTGGTCGCACCCTTTCTTGGTCCCGGTCAGGTGAAGTTGTTCACGCAACAGGTCCAGGAGCGTAACGCGTGGTTCAATGGATAGCTTGTGAACATTTCCGTTAATATCCACTTGAAGTGGCATTTGCTCGAAAGCAGCGGCTACTTTTTCATCGAGTCCATTCTCTACGGCTGTCAGCGCGGCTGGTGGCGTTATGGCCAAAGCTGCCAACGCAGACGATTGCTTTAGAAAGATGCGTCGGGATGCGTTTGAATTCTCCGACTCATCCTCAATGTGTTCATGCTTAGCCATAACCCCTTTTTTAACGTTGAAAAAACTTGTATCTATAATTGCAGGTAATAATCTAAACTGTGCTGTTAATGTCAAAAAATCGACAGCACAGCCAGATCCAGGAATACAGGGAAAGAGCTAATTACAGCTGTCAGCTCGGCCAGCATTTGCCCATACAATTCATCGTACTGAAAATGGAAGGTTATTGTTTACAGCGTAGCCATGTCGATGACAAACCGGTAACGTACATCGCCCTTTACCATCCGGTCGTACGCCTGATGAATATCCTTGATGTCAATCATTTCAATATCCGACACGATGCCTTTGTCGGCGCAGAAATCCAACATCTCCTGCGTTTCAGCGATGCCGCCTATACTTGATCCTGCAATGCTTTTGCGACCAATTATAAGGCTAAATGCCTGAACAGCCGCAGGCGTTGGAGGAGCACCCACACAGATGTGTACACCATCTACTTTCAACAAAGAAAGGTATTGTCCGTAGTCGTGCTCGGCGGAAACGGTGTCCAGAATAAAATCGAAGTATCCGGTTACTTTTTCAAGCTGAGCCGGGTCGCTTGTCACCACAAAATTGTGCGCACCCAATTCTTTCGCATTGGCTTCTTTATTGGGTGATGTGCTCAGAACGGTTACTTCTGCACCTAACGCAACGCCGAATTTGACCCCCATGTGTCCCAGACCACCTAAGCCTAAGACTGCCAATTTGTGCCCCGGACCTACTTTCCAGTGACGCAACGGAGAGTAAGTAGTGATTCCAGCGCAGAGTAAGGGAGCGGCAGCCGCCAAGTCTAAACGTTCCGGTACGTGCAGGACGAAATCTTCATTGACGACAATGGTATTCGAATAGCCTCCATAGGTCGGGGTTTTCTTGTCCTGCTCTAACCCGTTGTAAGTCTGACTATTGCCTTTTAAACAGTATTGCTCTAAACCATGTTGGCAGGACTCACACTCACGGCAGGAGTCAACCATACATCCTGTACCCGCCAGATCACCCACGCTGAATTTGGAAACCTGAGAACCGACGGCAACAACCCGGCCTACTATCTCGTGGCCCGGAACCATCGGGAATAGACTACCGCCCCACTCATCTTTGATCTGGTGCAGGTCGGAATGGCACACTCCACAGTAAAGAATATCAAATTGAACATCGTGAGGGCCTACTTCCCGTCGGTCAAAATTCCAGGGTGCTAAGTCCGAGTCCTTAGTCTGGGCTGCATACGCTTTTGTTGCAATCATAACCTGTAACGTTTTGCCTTTATGTTGAAACGGTAAAGTTACAGGTGGCAAGGTCCGATAAGGTAAAACTTTTCAAACCAATACTTATAGATTTCAAACCTCCGCCAGACGAAAACTACGCGGATTGGTGCCGGTAAACTTTTTAAAGAAGTTGTTGAAGTAAGACGGGTACTCAAAGCCCAATGCGTAGGCAATATCAGCAATGTTCCAATCGGTATGCTGTAGTAAGGCTTTTGCTTCGCTAAGCACTCGTTCCGAAATATGAGCCGTGGTTGACCTACCTGTTATTTCGTTGACAGCCCGGTTCAGATAATTGACATGAACATTCAGGTTCGTGGCATAGTGCTTGGCTGTTGTCAGTTGCAAGGGCCGGTCGATAGTCTCGATGGGAAATTGCCGTTCCAGCAGTTCGAGAAAAACAGAGGTAATTCGGGAAGCCGCGTTCTTGTGATTATCAAAATTTTGGGATGGTTCCAGCTTTAACGCTTCGTGAATAATCAGCTGTATGTAATTGCGAATCAGCTCATCTTTATACGAATAAGTCGTTTGCTGTTCCTCAATCATTTTTTTAAAGATCGTGTTCAGAAACTCGCGTTGCTGCGGGCTGATTGTTAAGATCGGTGTGCCGCTTAATTTGAACAATGGAGAATTTTGCAAACTCTCTAATCGGTCGGAGAGCGTCAGAAAATCTTCTGAAAAAAGGCAGGTATAACCCACATACGTAGTTGAGATTGTTTCCCAGGAGTAAGGGACATGCGGATTACCGAAAAACAGAACTGTATCGTTGGCTTCAAAGCTTCTATCTGCATAATGGATTATACTTTTGCCGGTGGTGAGGCAAATTTTGTAGAAATCTTTCCGACTGTAGATGCGGGTAGCGTTGCTGTCGCTGTCTATCTGGAAAACATTGAAGCCTTTGAGCTTTAGCTCGGTATTAAACTCCGAAACCGAACGTACTGGTTGATCTGCCACAGTCAAAGTTAAGGAATTCAAATTAGCTTTTGGTCTCGAATGTCCTTTAGAGTTATATACTTTCCCTGCGTGGATTCAACCAAAATGCTAGCATGCAGGTTACGTATCCGTTGATTCTGCTTAATTGACAACACGTTTGTTATGTACACCCTGGCAAAAAAACCATGAGCTTTTACCCGTTAGAACGCGTAATTTCTGGTGGACAAACTGGCATTGATCAGTTGGGTTTGGAGGTAGCCCGGTCATTGGGTATTCCAACGGGTGGTACTGCCCCCAAAGGCTATATGACTGAGGACGGACCCAACCAACAGCTATGCGATTATGGTTTGATCGAACACAGTTCAGCTAAGTACCCACCTCGCACCCGTGCTAACGTGCAGCAGTCAGATGGAACCGTACTATTTGGAAACCTAATCGGTGGTACAAGACAAACCCTTGATTTTTGCGTCCAAGAAAGAAAGCCTTGCTGCGTAAATCCAAATGCGGATCAGTTGCGAGATTGGTTAGTTGAATATAAAATTCGTACACTCAACGTTGCTGGAAATCGTATGAGCGGCTTGTCTGGTGAACAGCTTCAGCAGTACCGACACGTATTGACCAATGCGTTACAGCAATACGCCGGGTAAGACAGATAAGGGTCCTTTCAGAGTAGTACAACAGAATGGTCAGAAAATTACACACTCAATTGTCCAGACATCGCGTTAGCCTAGCGGGTGTTTTTTTCTGCCACTGAATTTGGAGGTGGCACAACTAATGGGCTTATAGAGGCTGCCCGTTGTACCGTTCATAACGCGTAACCCCGAAATGAAGCGACTATGGCAAGAGTAACTGTTGACTTTGACAGATCACTTCGATATTGACTTAATTTCTTGATAAACAACAAATTACATCAGTACAGATTATAATCAATTGTCTAAAACGCAACCGGGTTCAACTACTTTATGAAGTAGCTGGACCCGGTTGTTTCGCATTTATTGAAATTAGTTGATAGCTACTAAGCGATTAGGAGCACTTGGTTGCTGAGTACCCAGCGTGACCGTTTGTACAGATGTGTCTACTCCGTTTGAAATTTCCAACTGGTAAACGCCGTCTGGCAACTGATCCATGTCAAGACTAAGGCGGGCTGCTTTTTCTTTCTTCGTCAGGTGTTGCGCAAACAAGACTTTACCGTTTGTGTTTTTGAGCTTTATATCAACCGCACCTGTTGTTTCTTTGTCCAGGGCAATGTTGAGCTTGCCCGCCATGTTGGTGTAGATACCAGTTTTGTAAGTGGCAACCGATGTCGCACGTTTGCCAGGATTCGCTTCGGCGAAAGAAGCGGAAACGGTAATCAGAGTAAAAGTGAAAGCAACGAGCAGCGAGTTAAGGAGCGTTTTCATGAGCTTTATTTATTAGGTTCTTGATTCAATTAGTAGCGGGTTATCCCCGATTGATGAATCAAAGGTATGGGCTATAGATGGTACTATGTATAACAAACTACCGGAACGGCTAAGCTAACTGATAAGCGGTTAGCAGAAGTGATCACCGAGCGAGAGGCAAAACTACGAGACAAGTTATATCGTGTGTAAACGCTCGTTCTAATATTGTGTACTCTACAAATAAGCCTAAAGTTATGGCTCCATACCTGACTGCGGGACATTGTAGCCCTTCCTATTTGTACCACTAAATCAGGGAGGACTAGATTTGTCGACGCTCTTTCTAACCCAAAGCCGTTGACCGCTATTGGCGTCATAAGCAACCATTTTGTTACCTGTTTGTAAGTAATTTCTCAAACTGGTAATGAACTGATAGCATTGACAGAAACCAGATTATATAATCAAACACCATCCACATCCCGACTTCATTTAGCACAATTTTCTAGTTCTGATAAATCATGGCCTGTTGTTCACGTATAGCTGTGAAGCTAGTAATTTACTTATCTAAAATTAGGTCGGCTACAAGTTGCTTCAATTTCTGATTTTCTCCCTTCGACTGCTGAAGTTTTCGTAGTTCTAGGACCTCTAAACCGGCGTACTTCTACGTTCCGGCTCAAACTGTAGTAGGTGGCCTTGCTAACTCCCACTTCCGGCAACTTCTGATATGGATATGCCAGTATCGGCCTGACGGAGGGCAAACATAATTTGTACCTCGGTGAAATTCGTCTCTTTCATAAGCGATTTTGGATTGCTTGAGTTGTCAAAATCGCCCGAATTTCTTTACTTATTCACTGTCCAGTTTTTAGGGCAAAGGTCACTCAAAAACGCTCCACCAAATGAGACAGGGCATTATTAGTGATTAGCTGCCTAAATTGGCCTTTCTATAAACTAATCGGGCATCAATCAATTCCAGCCTCATTCAGCATACGGAAAATGCTACCCTTATTGCTCACGTTGGTATGGGGCGCTACACAGGCTCAATCCAAGCCGTATTTGGCCGACTTAGATACATTAAAATCGATCCGTTAAAAGATCCCATCCTTTAAAGCTCAGATCAGGGGTAGTCAGCTAAGCGCCTACGATTCGCTCTATCAACGCCTGACTCAAGACACCGTTAGCAATGCGATTAGTTTTCGCTACTTCGCTAATTTGGCGCAGCTTTTGTTTCCGATTCGAGACAATCATCTGGGCTTCATGCAGACTAACGATTATCGCCATTTCAGCAGTCAAGCCAGACTAGATAGCTCCGTTATCTCTAAGGAGTTTCTAGCTTATCCGGTCCATTCAATCAACCTGGATCACTCAAAGCCCAACTCGCACAAAGTCCTCTTGACTCGCCGGAGGGAATTTATCACTACGGTAGCCACTATGCCGTCAGGGTATTTAGAAGCGGCCTCCGCCAGTACACGGGTGTGGTCAACGAGACTGACTCCAAACATTGGAGAAAGGGCCAGATTGCTCTGTATCTTCACGAGTTCGCTTTGGGCCGCTTCGATTCAACATGCATTGACCGCTCCCTACTTGATCGTTGACTTGAGAGACAACCAGGGCGGGGCTGAGCGAGAGGCTCGAAAATACCTCACTCTTCTAAAGAAGTATGAAAAGAAAGGGCATTTGTATTTACTGCTCAACCAGGACACCATCAGTCAGGCTGAACTCTTTGCGCTGCAATTGAAAGCAGGCAACAACGTGACCACGATCGGTCAGCCCACTAAAGGCATGCTCAACTACGGCAGTAACTATGGCACCTTGCAGACACTGACTGGGGGGACTACTTGTGTCCAACCAACTGATATGAAAAACGGGGCTAAGCTGTTGGCCTACGAGGATTATGGCATCAGCCCCGACATACTGCTGAGCAACGGCTCCAACTGACTCAATCAAATTTTGCAAACCATCGAAGCCCAGAAATAGTGTTCACTCGTATCACTTTTTGCTGTAAATAGGTCTTGCTGATCAACCCTAGCGATCTTCTAATTGATATGGCTTTGGTCAGCGTTGACAGCCAAACCACTTTCTCATCTAATGTTTAGTTTAGCAACTGGCTGGGCGGTGTAGTCGTGGTCATAACTTTTTAACCATAGGGTAATAAAACCGACTGAGTAGACCTAACAGGATTTTGCTAGACAACGTTATGGAAGATCTCACCAGTGAAACTCGTCAGCTGGTCTGGTTAGCTCTATCAGACTTCTATGCAGATAATGAATTGCAAGCTTCTGGTTTGGCTTATATCCAGCGAATATTTGCCCAAAGCAGTTGCTCGCAAGCTGAGATTAAACGAATCAACTACGAAGAAGTGACCCCGTGTTGCTCAGAAACTTGGGGCGTGTAGCTGGCGTTTGGCAATGCTTTGATAAGGTGTGGCTCATTGATCAGATCAATACCCGATTCAATCACCCTCATGACAATCAGTCCTAGTGACTTCGCTGGTGGTTATGATGTCGACAAGTAGACTGCCACACGAAGCCCTGTTTTGAGGTAATCTTTGGCTCAGAAGTCTGATTTGTTTCGATAAAGCAAAAAGCCAAGACCGATCATATTTACTGACAAGGGCGTGCTTTCAGATACAGTCTTGTAAGAAGTTGCCAAGTGGTGATGTAGGTTAAGGTACAACACTTTAGGCAAGCTACTTGCAAATTAGTTTCTGTCTCTTTATACCTTGATTTTACTATCTGCCCAGTGATCCTGCTTCAAAATACCAACCATCGCAGCTCAATCAACGAATATAAACCCTTGCAAAAGCGTAGAAAACCAGTCAAGGCAGCTTTGTTTTAAACGAGCCATTTTGAAAATGAACGGTTTCTGCTGCATCAGACGTAAGCTGCCTGCGAGTGTCTCGCAGTAACATAACCTCGAAAGTACCTTCCATTTCACCACTTTGTGGGTCATATCTCGTAATCTTGATTGTGGCCGTCCTGGTTAAGTCTGGTTGATATTGATCTCGAATTATATCACCCCCGATCAAGGTCGTAAAGCTAACCCCTACTTGATTCGGACTCGCCGAACAAGGCTGGTGCGTTGAAAGAGCGTAGACGCCAACCGCTAGGGGGATTCTGGTGAAACTGAGGGATTGATCCCCGCAATAGCCGGCACAGATAGCAGGCGCTCGCAAGCGGGCTTTGGGGTAAGCTAACTTGTTTTGAATCGTCAGATTGATGGTGTTTGTGCCACACGAGTCACTCGGATTTTTCCAGGCCGTCGAAATACCACTCCAGCCTTGTCCATTCAGAGTCGCCTTGGTATCCTCACCAGCAACAGGATCTGGCGTAGATTTTGAACAGCCTAGTAGCCCAATCAAGGCAATCAAAAGCCACTGGATCGTCTTCATAGAATTGTTTTTCTACTTAGACCTCGTTCGACTCAAAAGCGTTGGAAGGACTGTTATTTACGTATTTATAGGTTAGCTAAGCGCAATACGAATTTAATTGTCGAGGAAGTAAAACGCTGATCTCGGTATCGTAAAAGGATGCTGAATTATTGGTTTTGTAGCCAACTGATTATTGCCTGTGAATAGCTTTCCGGTTTAACAGATTGCTGAAGACTTAAAGTCGTTTTTTCCTTTCTCAGCGCTGCGTTATAGATCTCACCTGCCGCTTGTGAGGTAATTTCTTCATTGACAGCGTTCCTCGGATTAATAATCAACACGTTTCGATTACCTAAAAAGTCAACTAAGAGGGGAAGATCGTACGCCGGCAAAGCACCAGCCACGGCAGAAGGTATAAACTGAGTTTTATAGTTCTTTTCATCCATGATGGCCTGGTAAGCACTCAAAGCGTTTAGCAATACGATCTGATTAATTTTATTGCAAAACACCGCAGCATGAAGTAAGTCAGGGCCTAGCGTTCCTTGGGCTACTACCGCAAGCGGTTGGTTGGGACCAATTTGTTCGCTTGTAAGATTTACTAAAATTTCGATTTCCTCCGCTCGTACCGCAACAAGACTTTTATGCGTTAATACGCCTGTAAACCATAAATTTATCGGGACTCCGTCGATTACTGAATCACCTCCTTTAATAAATCCTGGGCTTAGTTCGCCTGTCCCGCTTAGATCCGGAATAATTAGTTCATACCCTTCTTTCGCTAGTTGATCTGCCCATTCACCGTTTTTGGCAGCAATTTCTTTGCCCCTGTCGTCCAGCAATATTAAGGTTTTGCTCGGTTTGCGCTTTGGCTTGATCCACAGTACCGGCAAAAAGTAACTGCCCGTACCTTTAACAAGGTATTTTTCAATCGAGTAGGAATCACGCTGTAACCGTCCAGAAAAAATCAGTTCTCCTTGTCCAGTTGGCTTTTCATAGCCCGTTATCGTTTCAACTGTTTTTTGTAGCGTAGAGATGGATTTACCTTGACGCACTTTATGGCTTGAAAGGTATTTTTGGGTCAACGAAAATAAGGATTCACTGGTTAATGAAGCTAAAGCCTGTCCGTTAGGAGTGACATACAAGTCCGCTTCTTTGAAAAGAGGAACGTTAAGATCCGTGGAACTGCCGGGGTTGTTCAGGTATTTTTGAAAAAAGGTGTAGCAAGCTTCTCTATTTTTAACCGTTGAGATGTGCTCTGCATCATCTTCCACCATCGCTAAATCAGTTCCTTTTCCGAAAGCGGTATAGGCTCTCTGCGCTTCATGAAACAGATCACGGGCTCCCTGAATACTGAATATATCCCGTGTGGTGCTGACAATTAACGTCGGTTTAGGTGCGCGGACCTCCAAATAATCAGCCAGATCAAGCCCATGTTCAAGCCCATAAAGCAAATTTTGTTCAGCATCCTGGGGGCCTCCCGAGCGCAGTAACTTATCGTACGTAGTCAAGTAACATTCCGGCGCAGCAGCTACGATCCGGTCGTCCATTGCGGCAATGTATGTGCATTGAGTGCCTCCTCCCGAACGACCCGTAATACCAATGCGGTTTGGGTCTACTTCTGGACGACTAACCAGATAATCGACCGCCCGGATTCCGTCCCAGATGAAATAATTAGCCGGGGAAAGTCCAGCGATAAACGATTGAACTCCGGGATACGAATGCTCATTGACGGGTAACTGTTTAACGACTGAATCGTCGCCGTACTGTCTTCGTTCACCCTGACCGATGGGATCGAAAGCCAGTACGACAAAGCCTTTTTTGACATAATTGAGAATCACGCGCTGGTATGGCTCAGCCCTAAAACCGCTTAAGTTGTGACCGCTGCAATACACGATAGCCGGAAGCTTACCTGTCCGATTCTTGGGGATAAAAAGGCCTGCTGTAACAAAATAATTAGGTCTTGATTCGAAATAAAGCTTTTCTACGCTAAAATCGTCCCGTTGAATTCGGCCCGTGATCACTGGATTTAGCTGCGTTTTTTCGGGAAACGGACCGATTGCAATTGCGAGTTTTCTACGAATTTCTGCTTGCCGTTTTTGCCAGTCGGACTTCGATTTTATCTTTTCGATGGCAACTTGTCGCTGAGCAAGCTGGGTAAAGGCTCGCTGGCATAAATGCCGGTACAAACTGCTGGACGGTACGGCTGCTTCGTAATTCCAGTATGGTAAAACGGATAGCTCCTGCTGGGCTAGAATAGCATGGGAAACGAGTATAAATAAACCAATTAATCGACTTCGATTCAGCATAGCACGGAGACGGGCAGTCATAAATTTGCAGCGTTAGCAACCTGGATTTTACGCCATAGCTGGATTGCGCTCAATTTCAGATTGGGGAATAGAAACCAGCTAATTTCCTTCGTTAAAAGCCCATAACTGAAAACCTCTACCTACCAAGTTTTTGACCCGTAGCCAAACTTCGTAACCAAGTGTAACAATTGCTTACAAATCAGTTATAATGTATAGAAAGATTGGGTTAGTGAAGGTGTTTTGATGCGCGTTCATTACCAGTTAACGAGAAAGGGCCAAAACAGTCTGTTCTGGCCCTTTCTCGTTAATTAAAATTGCTTACAGTCTACCGCCGTATACGGACATGGCAAGACCTCCATACGAGTGACCATCGTTTATATTTCCGTAAGCTGTTATACCAACACCAATCCATTTAAGGATTGCTACAAACCGTGCCCCAAGGGGTAAGCCGACGGCTGAATAGTTTGTTTTCTCGTATCTACTGATGGTAATAGCGGAGCAAGGCTGTGGGCGAATGAGCTAGATTTTGGCAGACGGCGCCTATGGTAAAAGTAAATTTGTTGGCGCATGACTCAGCGCAGTGGGTGACATGCCGAACTTTTTCTTGAAGGCATACGAGAAGTGAGAAATCGTTTCAAACCCCAGTTCGAGGTAAATAGCTGAGGGTTTTTGCTGTTTAGTTTCGATAAGGTATTTGGCTTCGCTCAGCCGCCTGTCCTGTAGCCAGTGACGGGGCGGAACACCAAAGGTTTTACCGAAATCACGTTTGAAAGCGGCCAGGCTGCGGCCAGTAAGCTGGGCGAACTTTTCAATGGGTACATTGAAATGAAAGTTACTAAGCATAAACTTCTCCAAATCAATTTTGTAAGGAGCAGAAAAATTGAACAGTAAGTCGCGAAGCTGGGGCAAAGCAAGCAAGAGTAATTTGACGCCCTCTTTCAACTTCAGAATACCCATCTCGTCGGTTAGGCTTGCTCCCGAGCTGCGAGCGTAGGGAACAATCGACTGAAAATAGCCTTGTAGGAATTCGTTGGTTGGGATTAAGGTATTGAGCAAACCAGTATACTTCTGGTTTGCTTCGAGCTTTTCTTCTAACGCAATCTTACGCAGCAGCTCCTCCTGCAACGATATGACAATAGTTTCATAGTTACCTCCGGGTGGCGGAACTTTGGTAAGCGTACCCAATTGGTTTTTGCTGATCAGCAGCATGTCTCCGCCGGTCATCGAAACGGTTTGCC
The DNA here is from genome assembly GCF_021233055.1 of Spirosoma oryzicola. NCBI lineage: Bacteria > Pseudomonadati > Bacteroidota > Cytophagia > Cytophagales > Cytophagaceae > Spirosoma > Spirosoma oryzicola. The sequence goes on from NZ_CP089541.1 coordinate 160,677, forward strand.
CGGAGGTTTCTAGGATAAACTCGCCTGAAACCTGTAAAATCAAGGTGTGATGGTTCCATACACATACTTTCTCCCTTCGCTCCGCAGAGTGGTACGAATAAAAGATCACACCGGGTAGGATTTCGGCTGGACTGGTCATTTAGCGTTGTAAGTAAGTGCCGCCACGTATGGCACCGACAGCAAATGTAGCGTTTAACGTATTCATCTCTTCTGGGGTGAATTCAATAGCCATCGCTTCCATATTCTGGGGCAAGCGCGACCGACGGCTCATACTTACTAACGGCATAATATGGTCGCCTTGTTCCTTTACCCAGGCAATTGCCAGCTGGGTTGGCGTACAGCCTTTGCTGTTGGCTAGTTGCTTTAAGATGTCGACTTTTTCCAGATTATAAATCAAATTGTCTCCCTGAAAACGAGAGAAATGGTTTCGATAATCGTCTTGGGGCAGCGGGGCATTCAACTCACCGGTCAACAAGCCTTCCGCCGTATTAGCGAAGGCCACGACAGCAATGCCTAATTCCTTAGCGGCAGGCAGCAGATCATTCTCTATTTGACGATCCGCCAGCGAATAGCCGATCTCCAGCGCACTAATGGGATGAATGCGGTTGGCTTGGCGAAGTTGGTCAGCCGTAATTTCCGAAACGCCAATGGTACGCACTTTTCCTTCTTTGATCAAATCGGCAACCGTCCCAATAATGTCTTCCAGCGGTACGCTGTTATCCATTCGGCTAGGCTGGTAGAGATCAATGGTGTCAATTCCCAAGCGGGTCAGGGAATAGTTGATAAAGTTCTTGATCGCGACGGGGCGTAGATCCATCCCCAACCATTGACCGTTGTGAAAAATAGCCCCAAATTTTACGCTGATGAAGGCATCGTCGCGTCTTCCTTTGATGGCTTTGCCGATCAGCAGTTCGTTATGACCAGCTCCGTAGAAGTCGCCGGTGTTTAAAAAATTAATACCTCTGTCCAAGGCTTCATGGATGGTGGCAATGCTTTCGGTTTGGTCAGGAGTAGCCCCGCCCCAGATCGAAGACATCCGCATACAGCCTAAACCAAGTTTGGAAACGAGTGGTCCGTTTTGACCCAGTTGAATTTTTGCGATAGTTTTCATGCCACAAAGATCAATCTTTACAAAACGTGCTAGTTTCTTCTACGGCTCAGCTATTTTGCTTGTACGGCTCATCGAAGCTAGGGCAAGACCAGTGTTTGTGGGCAAATGAGATTGGTACAGACCAACTGTTATCTACATCGGAGCAGCGAATCAGCTGTCTTCGTCTTCGCCCTTTTTATTCTACACGGACTTTCTAACAAAGTGACTGCTAGAGCACAGTGGAAGGTTTGTTGAGGTCCGCAACTAAAACCATAGTCGATAAAACTAAAAAATAAAACGACATCGGTTATATTTAAGCAATGACTACTTTTCAGCTTATTGGAATCGCTGACGAAAACCGACAACGTCCATCTGAAAGCACGCTATTGGCTTTGCTATCTGGTGGACTCGACTATTTTTATGATCGCTCGGCTGCGGCTGAAACCTCACTGAAAAGCAGCACGAACGCTCGGTCACGTACGTTGCTAGCCGCTCCAAACCCTGGTGAAGTTCGCGCTCCGTTCCGCTGGCACCTGAAAGAAGCCGACCGAATGCGTTTGTTTGGCAACGAAGAGCCCCTTTCCGAAAAACCGTTTTCGACCAGTATTCATCAACTAAACGACTGGCCAACTCTAGCCGGTCAGGTTGAACTGGTTTTTTACAGTCCGATATTCCCAAGCATTAGCAAGCCCGGCTATGGTCCTTCGGTTCAGCTAGACAGGCTGGCCCAGCAGATTAAGCTCATCCGCGAACAGCACGGACATCGGGCTTTACCTCGCCTGATTGGCTTAGGTGGCATTAGCGCCAATAACGTACGGCTGGTCCATCAAGCGGGTTTCGACGGGGCTGCTCTGATGGGAGCGCTTTGGCAAAGCCCTAACCCCGTGGCTGCTCTCCAACAAATCAGGGCGTCAATCTACACCTAGCCGCCGAACAGCGTTCAGTCCACCCGCCAGATTCAGCACATTAGCGTAACCATGTTTTCTTAGAAACTGTACCGCCTGACGACTTCGTCCACCCAACTGACAATGGATTACAACCGGTCGGTCCGCCGGAACGCGTTCCGGGTGCTGATGTAAAGTTACCAAAGGAATCAGGGTACCGCCCAGGTTATCCCGCCTATATTCGTCAGCCTCGCGAACATCGATCAATAACGGAGCATCAGGACGGGCCATCCAGTCGAGGAGAGTTGCCGCGTCCAGTTCAGGAACGGAATCGACCACTTCGACCGGGCTGCAGACAGGCTGCTGATCGGGTAGCGACTGAATAATTTTGTTGTTGGGGTCGGCAGTCAATGAGAACGTATTGAACGAGCACGTCAGAGCGTTGAATGTCAGTAAGGTTCCGCTTAGCACGTCACCGATACTCGTGATGAGTTTGATGGCTTCAGCCGCCATCAGGCAGCCGGTAATGCCGGGTAATACCCCCAGCACCCCCACTTCTCCGCAGGCTTCCAGTTCACTTGGGTCCGGGTACAGGCAGCGGTAAGTGGGACCATCTCCATAATTGAAAACGCTAACCTGTCCTTCAAATTGGTAGATTGAGCCGAACACCAGCGGTTTATTCAGCAGCACGCAGGCGTCGTTGACTAGATAGCGGGTCGCAAAATTGTCGGAACCGTCGATCACCAAATCATACGCACCTAATGTTTTGAGGATATTAGTCTTATCCAGAAAAAAAGGGTATGCCACAACCTGAACGTGCGGATTCTGGCGATTCAGTAGCAGAGCGGCTACCTCAGCTTTGTTCTGCCCGACATGTTCCGGCGAAAAGAGAATCTGCCGTTGCAGGTTACTTTCGGCCACGCTGTCGCCGTCGATAACACCCAGCGTACCAACGCCAACAGCCGTCAGGTACTGCGCCACTGGGCATCCCAGCCCACCGGCCCCCACTAAGGCTACCCGCGAACGCTTGAGTTGCTGCTGACCGGTCAGGCCAACCTGGGGCAGTCGAATGTGTCGGTCGTACCGATTCAGTTCGGCTTCTGTCATAGCTGTACCAGTGTTTTATCCCAATCTTTCCAAACCGGCTCGTAGCCCTGCCGTCGGATCACCTCGGCCATCTCAGCGGGACTGCGTTCGTCGGAAATGGCGAACTGTTCGAGCGATTGCGGTTCTACCACGTAGCCCCCCGGATTGGTTTTTGATCCGGCGCTTAAGCTGGTAATTCCCAATTTCAGTACGTGATCGCGGAAGCGGGGCGTTTCGCGGGTGGAAAGCGATAACTCAACTTCTTCGTTGAACAGACGATAGGCACATATGAGCTGAACCAGATCACGGTCGCTCATGCACCGCTCGAAGGTTTTAGCCGTAATCATATCGTTTTCCAGCAGATCGATGGGACGCAGACGGGGGAAGGAAACGCTGTAGCGAGTTTGCCAATAAGTCCGTTCCAGGTGTTGCAGATGAGCCGCCGTAAAAAAGCTATCCGTACGCCAGTCTTCCAGCCCTAACAAAGCCCCCAGCCCGATGCGATGGATTCCCGCCCGGCCCAGTCGATCCGGTGTTTCAATCCGATACAAAAAATTTGATTTCTTACCCTTCGGATGGTGATTCCGGTACGTAGCCTGGTGGTACGTTTCCTGGTAGACCAGTACCGTGTTCAAACCTTCGCTGATTAGTTCCTCGTACTCTGGCTGGTCGAGTGGCTGTACTTCCATCGACACCTGAGCGAAATACTCACGTAGCAGCCGAATGGCGTTTTTCAAATACGGTACGCCGACGGTCTGGTTGGCTTCCCCCGTCACCAGCAGGATATGTTCGTAGCCCAACTGCTGTACAGCCTCAGCTTCTCGCCGGATTTCGTCGTCGGTTAGCGTCCGGCGCCGGATTTTGTTGTCCAGACTGAAAGCGCAGTAGGTACAAATATTCTGACACTCGTTCGAAAGGTACAGGGGAGCGTAAAGCTGGACAGTCCGGCCGAAACGTTGCTGGGTCAATTGATGACTAAGCTGCGCCATCGGTTCCAGGTACGCCTGAGCCGCCGGAGAAATCAGCGCCTTGAAATCGTCGAGTGTACGCCGGGACCGCGCCAGTGCCTGTTCAACCTGTTGGGGCGTGGTTGCGTAAATGTCGCGCAGAACGGTATTCCAGTCGTACCGATCGAACCAATTATTTTCGTTCCTCATTCGTCCAGGAAAGCGGTTAGTGGACTACTCGCCTGTGCGTAATCAATAGGTTGAGCAAGCCGGGCTTCGTACGCCAGTCGCCCGGCTTCAACGGCGAGCCGGAAGGCCGTGGCCATCCGAACCGGATTACCCGATACCGCCAGCGCCGTATTGACCAGAACGGCATCGGCTCCCAGTTCCATCGCTGCGGCTGCGTGCGACGGAGCGCCCAGCCCCGCATCAACAATCACCGGTACCCGGCTCTGCTCAATGATGATTTCCAGAAAATCCAACGTGCGCAACCCTTTATTAGAACCGATGGGTGCACCTAGGGGCATAACCGCAGTCACGCCCACATCTTCCAATCGTTTACAAAGCACAGGATCGGCGTGGACATAGGGAAGAATTACGAAACCCAATTTAACGAGTTCTTCGGCGGCTTTCAGCGTTTCGACGGGGTCGGGCAGCAGGTACTTCGGGTCGGGATGAATTTCTAGTTTCAGCCAGTTCGTTTCCAGCGCTTCACGGGCCATCTGTGCTGCAAAGACGGCTTCACGAGCCGTCCGAACTCCGGATGTATTGGGCAATAGCTGAATTGACGGGTGTGCCAGATGCGTTAGAAGATCGTCCTGGTGGTCGTGCGCGTCGATGCGTTTGAGCGCAACGGTAACGAGCTGGGTTCCTGACGCTAATAAGGTAGCCTCCATCTGCTCCGACGAGCTGAATTTGCCGGTTCCGGTAAACAGCCGGGACGTGAATGTCCGGTCCGCCAGCACCAGCGGTTGGGTTTCAGAAGCGTTCATCGACAAGAGGTTTAGATGTTTTGGGTAAAAAAGATTGACAGAACAAGCGGGCCTGACTAACAGGATTGGCTGAACTACTGATAGCTGAAGACACCGCGATTCCGTACAATCCCATTTCGCGCAGCGCCGGGACGTCGGCCAGCGTGATACCACCAATGGCAATAATGGGCGTCGTGATTCCTTCCCCCCGTAGTGCCGACAGGATGGTCTGATAACCGTTCAGTCCCAGAATTGGACTTAGTTTCTCTTTAGTACGCGTGAATCGAAACGGACCCAGTCCCACGTAGTTGGCACCGTGCCGCTCGTGTTGCCGAACGTGTTCTAGTGTATTGGCCGTACCGCCAAGGATAAACCCATCGCCCAGCAGCTTCCGGGCTTCGGCAACGGGCATATCGTCTTGTCCCAGATGCACACCGTCCGCGCCGGTTTCACCCGCCAGGTTCGGATTGTCGTTAATGATCAGTCGGGCGTTGAACGCACGGCAGACCGCCAGCGTGTCCTGAGCCAGGTGTTTCCAGTCGGCATACGACTGGTCTTTCACCCGAAGCTGAATCCAGTCGATACCCCCCTGGCAAGCCAGTTGAGCCTGCTCGGGGTTGGTAACGATATAGTGTAAGGGGCTAATGGTCATACGTACAGTTGATTACCCTGTTCGGTAAATTCTTTCGCTTTGGTCTGCATGGCCTGGGTCAGCACGTTTTCATCCGTTAGTCCGTTTTGCTCGGCGTAGTCGCGGACGTCCTGCGTGATTTTCATCGAACAGAAATTAGGTCCGCACATGGAGCAGAAATGGGCAGTCTTGGCCCCGTCGGCGGGAAGCGTTTCGTCGTGGTATTCACGGGCGGTGTCAGGGTCGAGGGAGAGGTTGAACTGGTCTTCCCACCGAAATTCGAAGCGGGCTTTGCTCAGTGCATTATCCCGGTACTGCGCGCCAGGATGCCCTTTGGCCAAATCCGCGGCATGGGCGGCAATCTTGTACGTAATTACCCCATCTTTCACGTCTTTTTTGTTCGGCAACCCCAGGTGTTCTTTGGGCGTTACGTAGCAAAGCATAGCCGTACCAAACCAGCCGATCATGGCCGCGCCAATGCCCGATGTGATGTGGTCGTAGCCGGGAGCAATGTCGGTAGTCAGCGGGCCGAGCGTATAGAACGGTGCTTCGTCGCATTCCCGCAACTGCTTGTCCATGTTCTCCTTAATCAGATGCATCGGAACGTGGCCCGGCCCTTCGATCATCACCTGCACATCATGCTTCCAGGCGATTTTGGTTAGTTCGCCCAGCGTTTCAAGCTCCGCGAACTGAGCGGCATCGTTGGCATCGGCAATAGAACCCGGACGCAATCCGTCGCCCAGCGAAAACGACACATCGTAGGCTTTCATGATGGCGCATATCTCCTCGAAATGGGTATAGAGAAAATTCTCCTGATGGTGCGCCAGACACCACTTGGCCATGATACTACCCCCGCGCGAGACAATCCCCGTTACGCGTCGGGCCGTTAGGGGAATGTAGCGCAGCAGCACCCCCGCGTGGATGGTAAAGTAATCGACACCCTGCTCCGCCTGTTCGATGAGCGTGTCTCGGAACAGCTCCCAGGTCAAGGCTTCGGCTTTACCGTTTACTTTTTCCAGCGCCTGGTAGATCGGCACGGTTCCAACCGGCACCGGGCAGTTGCGGATAATCCACTCGCGGGTTTCGTGAATATTCTTGCCGGTAGAAAGATCCATCAGCGTATCGCCCCCCCAACGGCAGCTCCACACGGCTTTTTCAACTTCTTCTTCGATACTCGACGATACCACCGAATTACCAATATTGGTGTTGATCTTGACCAGAAAATTGCGACCAATAATCATGGGTTCGCTTTCGGGGTGATTGATGTTGGTCGGGATGATGGCCCGCCCGGCGGCTACTTCCTGCCGCACAAACTCCGGTGTGATATGTCCCTTCGGTGTGTTGGCCCCAAAACTGTGACCCGGATGCTGGTGCAGCAACGCTGCCTGCGAGCCGGGTAACTGCTCGGTAATTAAGTCAATCCGTTGGTTTTCCCGAATGGCAATGTACTCCATCTCGGGCGTAATGATGCCTTTTCGCGCATAGTGCAACTGCGTCACGTTCTGACCCACGCGGGCTCGGTAAGGGTGCCGGATGTGGGCAAACCGCAGGGCGTTCAGCGATTCGTTAGCCAGTCGTAGATTGCAAAACTCCGACGAAAAAGCCGTCAGTTGCTCAACATCACCCCGATCCGTAATCCAGGATTCCCGCAGCCGGGGTAACCCCTGTTTCAGATCAATGGCTACATCGGGGTCGGTGTAGGGACCACTCGTATCGTAGACCGTAACCGGTGTGTTGGGCTGGCGGATTTTACCGGTGCCGACATACGACACGGTGTCGGACAGACTGATTTCGCGCATGGCTACCCGGATGTCGTGCATCTGGCCGGGCACGTAAATTTTGCGGGAGCCGGTCAATGGCTGGCGCGTAATGGACGGCTGCGAGGGCAGCGTCGGGCGGTTGGGGTTCGTGCTCATCCTCCCTGGGTTGCTTGTAAAATAGTGATGGTTTCGTTGCCAGATAGCGGATACTGATTCCAAAGAGTACGGGGAACAATAGCGTTGTTCACCGCTACGGCAATGCCTTTCTTTTGAGTTAGCTCCAACTGCGTCAGTAAGCTTCCAAGTGAAGCAGTAGGCGAAGTAGTAACGGACTGGTTGTTAACGGATACAGTCATAGTCGTACGTTTGAGGCTAAACGCAACGCCAGGGGCAACCGGAATCAGAAAGTAAGCGTAGAAATGAGTGCGAAAACCGAAGTGTGTCAGAAGCAACCACTGATGCGGCTTGCTTTAGGGACAAGTGCCGTGTTACACAAACACAGATGCCAATTGACAGACTAATGAAACGAGTCTAACCCGGTTTTATTCGCGCTTTTCCCTCCGCAGGTATTATCCTGTTCAGGTTCAAAGGGTGATCTCTCAGCCCGTCCGGGCACCCCTAAAGCTTCGCTGTTAAGCGGGGCAAATATATAAGATTTATATAATGTGAATCGCTATTCGGTTCTTTTTTTTTGAACAAAGACTATTTTGTATGACGTGGTTCCCTAACTATTTGGTATTATCATCAAGCTACGGCTTTTGTACAGGACGATACAGGAGATCCCGAAACTAACCTCGATTAGATCGGCCTATTGGCTTGGCTGGGGTAGTAGGAACAATAGGTTTGAAACGAAGAAGCTAACCCAAGAAATCCGTTTCTATGCGTACTATTTTCAATAAATAGCTTACCGCTTTACGCATGCGTGTGCTCGGGACAGTCTAACCGGAGCAGGTCTGCCTCCAAGGGAATTTTAAGTAAGCCACAGTAATGAATCTGTCCATCGTACTGGTAGTGTACACACGTTTTGCACATTCGCTGGACAGCAATCAGGCCGTGCTGGTGCAGCCCGTAAATAAGTGTAAACAAGCTTTCATAAAGCACCGTCTTCTGCCCCCCATCCATTTTACCAATCAACTGGCTAAGTCCATTGGCAAAACTACCCGTCTGTTCGACAATTTCCTGACCGGCGGTAGTTAACTGCAAACTATGGCTACGGCTGTCGAAAGGATCCACAACGCGTACCAATAATTCTTTTTGAACCAGCACCTTCACCGCATCACTGATGGTCGGTTTTGTCAAGTTAAACTCCTCTGCCAGATACCCTATGCGACACTTGGCTGGTTCGTGAAAGGCAAGAAACAGCAACACTTGTATTTGAATTGGACTTAGGCCGGTCATGCGGCTTTGCTGCCAGAGCAATGTCCGAAACACCTCGCCAATCCGCTCTAGCCCCGCCACAATTTTGGCATCAACCGAGCTATTTTGTTGGTTTACGTTAAATATGGAGTCACTCATTCAACTATCACAAGTTTCACAATAAGGCGCGTAGCCTTCAAAATTTGGCGCAAATTGTCCTCCGGCGCTGACCAGCTTAGATAAAGGAATTTGCTCTCCTGAAGAAAGACCAACCATCTGATTGGTTCCCTTCCCGCCAACATGCACAATAAGCGCATTCAACGTAATCAGTTCGTGAAACTCGGTAAAATATTGGACTTTTACATACTGCCGATGTTCAACAAGAGCGGTCAGATAGTCACTAAAAGATAACAAAGATGTTTCCATACAAATTAAGCTAAGTCAGTAAGCTGTTATTAAATCTACCCTATCCAAAAAAACGATGCGAATGGGGTCAATAACCAACAACCCCATTCGGCATTGATCGTTCTAGTTTCTTTCTACGGTATACGGTAACGACAAACTGCCTGATAACACTCCATATACAGCGTAAACTCCCAGCATAGGCTTATCAGCCGTTTCATGATGAGCCCCTGCTTCGCCGTGCGCGGGATGATGCATCTGCAAATAGCACGTAACAGCGTCAAAGCGGAAATCTGAGCGGTGATTGATCCGGTACGCTGGAATAGCCACCCGAATGGTTTGATCGGCAGTGACGACACCGTAACCCGGCGAATCGAAATAGAGTGGTACGCCCGGCGCTGTTTTGGGCAGCACTACCGCTTTGTCATCTCGGCGAAAAGCTTTTACACTCAATCCTCCAGGCACCCGCTTGTCTTCCTGCAAGACTACCCAGTGAGGATGCCAAACAATCCCGTCGTTGTCAAAGTTGCCGTCGTTATTTTCGTCCCAAAGTGGGGTATCATCCATGTCCGGATGCGAGGTAAGAGCCAGCGCTACAATGCCCTCGGTGGGTGAGAAACCGACATCCTGCGCTTTGAGTGTTGTTGGGAACACATAGGCCAGTACCGGAGCCCCTTGGGTACCCCCCACGGGCTTCGGTGTCGTACGACCAGCCTGACCGCTTACCTGCATACTCATAACGACCATATCCAGATCAGACTGGTAAACAGCCTTCGCCGACGTCAGCTTAAAGTCGGCATTATTATAAGAAGCTCCCGGCTGTTGTGTTTGGGCCAGCGTTGTACCTGACCAGGCGATCAGCATTAGTAGCAGTACTATTTGTGAATGGTTCATAACTTTTGTGCATTGGTTAATGGATAAAAAGGGATCTAGTCGGGTTAGCAGCCCTGCATTTCAATGATGTGAAAGCCCTGCTGGGCAATGCTGGTCTGCACCATCTCGTCGGCTTCTTCTATGTGACAGAAGCGGCATTCTTTAGCAGCCAGGGGTTGCCCGGCTTGTCCTTTCGTCGCCAAGTAGGTCTGCCCATACTCATGAATCGTTGCTTCACTCGTCAACGTAGATGGCACCAGAATGTCGAAGTGCATAATTGACCCGTCTGTACGGGTAACGTAAGTATCAAAAACGGAAACTTGCATGATTGGTAGGAATTAGCGTTGATTTATAATCTTCGTGATTGGTGTGAGAGCAGCTTCGGTTAGTGCTGCCCTATCCAGATCAGCCAGTGCTTTACTAGCTGGTCGTACTGGTGCGGTGATTGGACTTCTATTCGGGTAAGCTTTTACGGGCTGTGTTTTCTTGTCATCGTCAGATCGTTACATGTTCGACACAAATATAATTAGGAATCCTAACTATATTGAAAATGACTATATCTTCTTTTTCAATGCATGATTGATAAAATCTATTTATCAGGAAAGCTCGGCAGAAAAATGGCTAGAAGAGGCAACTGTTTTTTACCATTTGATTTGAAACAAGAAGATGCACTAAGATCTGTAACTACGGATTCGACCGCAATCTACTGATCATCACTATAACTACTCTAAAGCTTATTAGCCAATCCCTTTTGAGCTATTAAAAACTAAATTGATTTATTTCAATGATACTCCCGGTTCTCTATAGACTTTAACATAACTATCTGATTATCATTTTTATAGCATTTATTTGCAAAACTAAATTTACGTGTTCACCTTTGCCTATTCATCAACGCGGTTGCTTTGACAATGCTGCTAATAATCACAGATTGATTGCCAGCTAATCATCAGTCATCAGCACACTAACTCCCTTAACTCATGAACACAGTGCACTAAAGATAAGGTTTTCAAGTAGTGATTTTTAAACTACATAATCAATAGATCTTATAAAGTAATAAACCCTTATTTTTTAGCGGATCTACGTTCAAGCAAACCTAATTACAGACAATGATACAAGTGACTTATCATATCTCTGGCTTCGACCGGCTCAATTTTGTCAGCGACATTACCAATAGCGTTCCGCAGGATGAGTCCGTCTTTATCCGAACGCTCAACTTCGAGGCAGACGGCGTTTTAGCGAATGGTATCCTCACGATTCAAGTGCAGCAGAAAACGCAGCCCATCAGCAACCTGGCTCAACGTTTTTATGCGGTTCCGGGCGTCATTAGTCTGAGCGAGTCCACAGAACAAGTGCAATAACAACATAGATAGACCTACGGCAATAGGTCTTCTAGACGTGAACCCAGAACAGCGGCAACTGTTCCGGTCAACTTCATACGGCTCTGGTAAACGAAGCGTCGGACCGGCCTCTTTTTTCACATAACCAAACAATACAATGCAAAAACGTTTATTGGCAGACGTACTTTTTCTGCCTTTCCCCCAGAATTTACCGCTCCAGTTAATGGTATCTGGCAATCGAGATACCACTGATCATCGCGTCACCGATCCGCCTAGTCTGCCCGTGAAATCAACCTGTATTGGATAAGGTCCGCTTTGGCTGGAGTGAAACCCAGGGACTATTCCCGTGTGGCGACAAATTTTTAGCGCCAGACATTTTAAATAATCCCGACTCGCGGGTCTGACCAAACTCCACCGCCTTCGTTCGCAACTTTCTGGTACGCTGGAATTGCTGCGTCTATACGCCCCGAAGATCGCCATTGTAGTCGTCGATAAAGTTGATAAAAATTCATCGCAAGAGAGGGCATGCTGGCTAGTGACCAATGAATGCTGCGGTTCGCTGTAGCGCTTCTCGTGCATATACCCATCATCACATGAATAAATCTACTCCACAAGTTTTATCTACATTCATCGTCCACATCGCTTTATTGCTGATACTCTTTTCCACGCAGGTAATAGCCCAGAATCGGCTCCTCACCGGATCAGTTTCCAGCAAAGATGATAGTAAACCGCTTCCTGGTGCAAACATCATTGTTCAGGGAAGCAACATTGGTGCGCAAACCGATGCAGACGGAAAATTTTCGCTTCAAATACCACTGAACGCGACAAAACTGGTGGTTTCGTCCATCGGCTTTCTTAATCAGGAAATTTCTATTACCAACGCGGCTACGCTGGCAATCACGCTGTCGGCAGATACCCGTCAACTGAGCGAAGTGATCGTTACGGGCTACTCCAGCGAGAGTCGAAAAGCGTTTACGGGCTCAGCAGCTAAAATCAACGCGACTCAATTAGAAAATCGACCCGCCCAAAGTCTTGATCAGTTGCTGGGCGGACAGGCGGCAGGGGTCAATATTGTCCAGCCGAGCAGCGCCCTCAACAACACGCCTGTTTTCCGAATTCGAGGCATAAATTCCATTACGTCCTCGGTGTATCCACTTTTTATCGTTGATGGCGTTACGGTTTTTACTGGCTCCGCAGGCGGTTCGGTAGGAAATAATCCCTTGTCGGACATAAATCCGTCGGATATCGAAACGATTGATATTCTCAAAGATGCTTCTGCCACGGCGATTTACGGCTCACGAGCAGCCAATGGAGTCGTTGTAATCACGACGAAAAAAGGAAAAAAAGGGCGTACCAAAGTAAGCTATGATGGGTGGGTGAGTTTTAGCAAGCCTTTCAATCTACCAAAATTGTTAGCACCAGCGGACTACGTTGCGATAAAAAACGAAGCGCGGGTAAACGCCGGCCTATCTCCTGGTTTTGTGTTGGGTAAAAATGCCGACGGTAGTGAAATCGGGACTAACTGGTATGATGTAGCGTATCAGACGGGTGTTTCTCAAAATCACACCATCAGCATTTCGGGTGCCAATGACGCGACCAGTTATTTTCTGTCGCTTAATCATTCCGATCAGAACGGTATTCTCCGCACGAACACGTTCAAGCGCGATGCCGCCCGTGTCAACCTAGAACATACACTGACAAAAGGGATTCGAATCGGTACGAATCTTACATACAGTAAGTCCAGCAACGCGGGTCCTAACTCGGGAGCGATTGGGCCTAACTCCATTGCGTCATCGTCGGGGAATAGTGTCAATACGCAGTACATTGGTTTACAGCCACTTGCCCGAATGACGTATATTCTTCCGCCCAATGTCCCTGTCTACAATGTCAACGGTACGTACAATATCAACACGGCGAATGGTAATATCGGATACGGCCCGAACAGCTCGGCACTCGGTGTTTTTAACGCGTATAACCTGCAAACCATTTTAGATCTGGACAAAAATACATCCGACAACAATACGCTGATCGGCAGCGTGTTTGCAGAAATTGAACTACTAAAGGATCTGAAACTAAAGACCGTTTACGGCCTCGACAACTATGTGGTCGAAAACAAGGAATTCAGAAATCCGTACAGTGGAGATGGCTTCTCGACGAATGGTGTAGCGTCCAATTCCAACACGACTTATTACCGCTCTAACTGGACAAACACGCTTTCCTACGGCACAACCTTTCGGGAAGACCATAATTTGCGAGTACTGATTGGGCATGAAGAAATTTACCGCAAAGTGGATGGATGGGGGGCTACACGAACCGGTCTGGCCGATCCGTTCTACACCAATTATCAGGGCGGTTTCACGACGATTACGCCAGCCGCAACTGTCTACGCTGAAAATGGAATACGTTCTTTTTTCAGCAACGTGAACTACGATTACAAGCGCAAATACCTGTTTAGTTTCAACTTCCGTCGGGATGGGCTGTCCGCGTTGGCAGCGGGCAATAAATGGGGGAATTTTGGCGGAGGTTCCGTGGGCTGGAACCTGTCGGAAGAATTCTTTTACAAGCAAGCATCTCTGTCTCGGATACTGAACGATGTCAAAATCCGGGCCAGCTACGGTATTGTCGGCAACAGCAGCCTAAACGATTACGCAGCGCTGTCGCAGTTTAGCTCCGGCACCTACGCGGGGGTAGCCAGCCTGTTTTTCGGGCAAGCGGGTAACCCGGAGTTGCAGTGGGAAACAAGCAAAAAAATAGACATTGGCTTAAACCTGGGGCTTTGGAATAACCGCGTTACGCTGGAAGCGGATTACTACAAAAATACCATCGACGGGTTGATCCTAAACGCTCCTCAACCCTCTTCCAAAGGGATTCCTGGTAACTCGATTGCCGCCAACGTGGGATCGCTGTACAATCAGGGAATCGAGCTGGGGATCTCCGCTACCCTGCTTAACAAAGGAAAACTTGGTTGGAACGCCAATGTCAACATTGCCACTCTCGAAAACAAGGTTACTTCCTTGGGTACCGGGGGCGACATCTACCCGACGAACCTGAGCACATTTGGTATTCAGAACATTACGCGGGTTGGCTATTCTGTTGGCTCAATTTTCGCCGTACCGACTGCGGGGATCAACCCTACCAACGGCAACAAGCTGTATATCAACCGAAACAACGAGACGGTTCAGTACAATGCTGTTACCAAAAGCTTCTCGTATCTAGACGGTGGCCCCGCGCCGGTCATTGACAACTACGCAGACGGACGGATTCAAGGTCCATCCTTACCGACGTATTACGGGGGCTTCAATAACAACCTGACGTACGGTCCGTTCGATTTGACCATTGGCCTTATTTTCTCAGGCGGCAACAAACTATACAACGGGACCCGGGCTACGCTATCTGATCAGCGGTATTTCAACAACGGCACCTTTATCCTGGATCGCTGGACTACGCCCGGCCAGGTAACCGACATTCCGAAACTGGTTTGGGGGGACAGCTTCACGGGCGGCTTCTCATCGGCCAACGCTACAAACGTTGAAGATGGCTCGTTTATCAAGCTCAAAAATGTTGCGCTGGGCTACCGTGTTCCCGTCGAACGCCTTGGTATTAATAAAGTCATTTCGTCGGCGCGGGCTTACGTTCAGGCGGCCAACGTGTTCACCATGACAAAATACACCGGCTCCGATCCCGAAGTATCCATCAACGGTAACTCGATCAATTCGGGCAAAGACCAGAATGTTCCGGTCAACGCATCTGTCTACACTATTGGCGTAAACATTGGCTTCTAAATCCGTAACACACTTATTGTCATGCTACTCCACAAAAAATTTACCCGCATTTTCAGTCAGTCCTTAACCGTATCGGCTCTTTCGGTATTGCTGTTTTCTGCCTGCCGCAAAGACATTCTGGATGCGGTTCCCGTGACCAGCATATCCAACGAATCGGCCTACAGTACGCCCGCTAAAATTCTAGCCCAGGTCAACGGCATCTATGCCCAGTTCGGCAGCGCATCGTATTACGGAGGACGGTTCATTGTTTTCAACGAACAGCGCGGCAATGAATTCAGCCAGAACGACGGAAATAACTCCACGGGAGCCAACGTCTGGAATCAGTCCATCTCAGCTTCAGGGGATTTTGTTAATGCGGTCTGGACCGCTGCGTACCGGACCATCAACTCTTCGAATCTGCTGATTGAAACGTTAGCTACGTCAACCGTTGTCCCAGACTCAGTCCGCAAAGGGTACATTGCCGAAGCCAAATTTTTACGGGCTTTCAGTTATCTGAGCCTAGTACAAACCTACGCTAAACCGTTTGCGCAGAATAGCACCAGTCCGGCCTTACCGCTACGGTTAAAAGCCGAAACCTCAAGCAATAACAATGACTTGGCGTTCAGTAGTGTAGCGGACATCTACGGACAAATTATCAAAGACTTGAACGAGGCCGAAGCCGATTTGCCAACCGCGTATTCAACGGCGATTTTAAACGCGTCCAGGGCACACAAAGCGTCAGCTATTGCACTAAAAACCCGAGCCTACTTGATCAAAGGCGATTATGCAGGTGTCGTGACGGAAGCAGCTAAATTAGTGTCTGCGTCAACTCCGTTTCAATATTCCGCTGGAACGGTGACGCATCGGTTAGAGACTAATGTAGCAACGGTATTTGGCGGCTCTTATCTGGGTAACGAAGCAATCTTTTCCATTCCGTTTGTCAATCCAGCGGAAGCGCCTGACCTACAAAGCGCACTGGCGGCCAACTACCTGACGCCGGTTATTTATCTGAATCCAACGGGTATTGTGTCTGACCCGGTTTTTTCGTCAGCTACGTCGGCAGATGCCCGAAAAAACTTGCTTGCTACAAACGCAACGGGGCAAAAGCTACTGAAAAAGTTTTCTAAAAATTCCGCGCCCTATACGGACTTTATTCCTGTGATCCGCTACGCCGAAGTACTGCTCAACTACGCGGAGGCCGCAGCGCAAACGGGCGATCTGAACAAGGCAACCGCCCTGCTTAGAGCCGTTCGTAATCGATCCGACGCAGGTTTTACGTTTACAACGGGGATCGGATCGAAAGACGAGTTGGTCAGCACCGTACTGAACGAACGCCGGATCGAATTACTGGGAGAAGGCTTCCGAACCTCCGATCTGCTCCGACGTGTACAACCGCTTCCTGCCAAGACGGGCAATGCTGGTACAGCTCCGGAAGTAGCGCCAACGGCTGGCAATTACGTATGGGCGATCCCCAGTGGTGAACTCGCTTACAACACATTAGCGCCCCGCTGATCAGACGCAAACATTACGCCGATTTTTTATCATCTGCCTGGCTGCACCGGCCAGTGGCCTGACCAAATACTCCATTCAATCCTATGAAACGTACAACGTTTATTCCACTTTTCCTTGCTCTTCCTTTGCTGACGTTAGGCAAAGGTCCCGGCGATGGATCAAAACCCGCCAAAGAAAGCGCGGATAAGATTTTTGTCAATGGTACCATCATTACCGTTGATGCAAAAAATTCGACGGCGCAGGCGGTAGCTGTAAAAGCCGGAAAAGTCCTGGCGGTTGGTTCCATTCGTGATATCAACAAACTCAGAGATGCGGGTACAGTCGTCGTTGACCTCGGCGGTAAAACCGTTATTCCGGGCTTTATCGATGGTCACAGTCATTTCATGAGTCTTGAATGGACACAAACAGCCAATGTAGCAGCCCCACCTGTGGGTACGGTTAAAACCATCGCCGATATTGTTAGCGAGCTAAAAAAATACAAAGCCGAAAAAAACATCCCCGACGGGGCCTGGATTCGGGGATTTGGCTATGATGTGGACCAACTAGCCGAGAAACGTCACCCAATCAAAGAAGATTTAGACGGAGCTTTTCCCAACAACCCGGTTGTCATTACGCACGTGTCCGGGCATATGTCGGTCGCCAATTCGGCTGCGTTGAAAGCGTCGGGTATAGATAGCACCACCAAAGATCCTGCCGGGGGAATTATTGTTCGGAAAGACGGCTCCAATGAACCGGCGGGCTTGCTCCAGGAGAAGGCGCAGTACAGCGTCCGGCTGAAAAACGCCAACGCAACGCCTTCGTTGGATGATCAGTTAAAGGTTCTTCACGATCAGCAGCTTTACTACGCCAGTCAGGGAATTACGACTGCACAGGATGGCAGCACAAGTTTCGAATCGCTGCAACTGCTCAAGCAAGCTGCGAATAAAGGGAAGTTGTTTATCGATATTGAAACGTTACCCTCCTACGGTATTATCGATAAAGTGTTAGGCAACCCTGATTTCACGTACGGCACGTTGACCAATCACTTAAAACTTAACGGCTTCAAGTTTATGTCCGATGGGTCGCCCCAGGGCAAAACAGCCTTTTTTGGCCAACCGTATTTAACCAAAGTACCGGGCTGTGACGCGGAAGTCTGTCGGGGCTTTCCCGTAACGTCGCAGGAGCAGTTTAACGAAGCCGTGCTAAAGGGTTTTAAAAACAACATTCAAACGTACGTCCACTGCAACGGTGATGCCGCCATCGACATGTACATCGAAGCGGTTGAAAACGCTAACCGGGTGTTAGGAACTACCAGCACCAACCGTCGCCCTGTAGTAATTCATTCGCAGTTTGTTCGGCCCGACCAGCTCGATAAGTACAAGCAGTTGGGCATGT
Source organism: Spirosoma oryzicola (assembly GCF_021233055.1). Classification (NCBI taxonomy): domain Bacteria; kingdom Pseudomonadati; phylum Bacteroidota; class Cytophagia; order Cytophagales; family Cytophagaceae; genus Spirosoma; species Spirosoma oryzicola. Next base: position 178,661 of record NZ_CP089541.1, read on the forward strand.
TGCCCGCCTGCTTCACCAACCACACGTTTTTCTGGGGCGATGTTCACGTACAGAATCTGGGCGAAAAACGCGCTTTCTTTTCGAGTCCACTGAAAACGGCGCTTAAAAAAGGGATCATTGCGACGAACCATACCGATTTCCCCGTAACGCCGGTCAACCAACTGTTTTTGTTGTGGTCATCTGTCAACCGGCAATCGCGCTTGGGACGAACGATTGGCCCCGACGAGCGATTGACGCCCATCGAAGGCTTACGAGCCGTAACGATCAACGGAGCGTATGAATATTTCGAAGAAAAAACCAAAGGCTCGATTGAACCCGGCAAGCTGGCCGATCTCGTGGTTCTTTCCGATAATCCGCTAACCATCGACCCGCTGAAAATCAAAGACATTGTGGTGTTGGAGACAATCAAGGAAGGAAGCACGATTTACAAGCGATAACTCCGGCGATACGCGTCGCTTATTCATGACTTTGTTAACCTGCAAGTAAAAATGACCTTAGCAAAAATTACCACCGTACCTATTCGTACTACGCAACGTGTGGCGGAAGTAGCCTGGTTTGACGATATCATTGGGGGAGATACTGAGTATCTGGGTGTGCTGGACAACACCCGCCGAAGCAGCTTTGCCCATTGCAAAGACATCGCGCTGGGAGCCGAGAAGCTAGGCTTCAGTACCATTTTATTTCCGACTGCCTACACCGTCGGGCAAGATCCGCTAACTTTTGCCGCCGGTATTGCTCCGCTGACCAGTGCTATAAATTTATTGGTAGCCATCCGTACCGGCGAGTTTCATCCACCCATGCTGGCTCGGGCACTGGCTTCGCTTGACCACATGCTCAACGGACGATTGATCTTAAATATTATCAATTCCGACCTTCCCGGCTTGCGCGAAGATCCGGTTCTTCGGTACCAGCGGTGCGCCGAAACCATCGAAATCCTGAAACAGGCCTGGACAAAGGATCGGATCAACCATCGGGGTAAATTATACCAGTTCGATTTACCCGCTGATCCCGTAAAACCTTACCAGCAGAACGGTGGACCACTGCTTTATTTTGGTGGCACCTCCGATGGCTCACGCGATGTGTGCGCGCGGTATTGCGATGTTTTTCTGACCTGGCCCGAGTCGGAAGAAAGTATGTACGCAACGCTTCAGGACATGACAGCACGGGCAGCACGCTACGGTCGAAAAATTGATTTCGGTTTACGTATTCACGTCATCGTTCGGGAAACAGAAGCCGAAGCGCGGGCGTATGCCCGACGCCTGATGTCAAAATTTGACGAACAGCGAGGAGCCGAAATCCGGGCGCGGGGCGAAGATTCCCGGTCACTGGGCGTACTCCGACAGGATCAGTTGCGCGAAACCGCCAACATTGACGGTTACGTTGAAGACATTCTCTGGACCCACATCGGAAAGGTGTTTTCGGGTTGCGGGGGCGGTTTGGTTGGGAGTGCCGATCAGGTCGTTGCCAAGCTTAACCGGTACATCGATATGGGGTTTCGCTCGTTTATTTTCTCGGGTTTTCCGCTTCTTGAGGAGGCAAACTACTTCGCCAAACTGGTCCTCCCCCGCCTGCCGAATGTATCGATGCCTGCCTTACAGGGCCGCATTGCAGCAGACGCCCCTGTTACCCCACTGACAACGGCTGAACTGGTATGACAACAACGACCCTTGAAAAAGAGCCTGTGGTGATGAAACGGGAAATCGGTCTGCTCGACGCGACGCTACTCGCAGCAGGCGGCATGATCGGTTCCGGAATCTTTATCGTCAGTGCCGATGTCATACGGAACGTTGGTTCGGCGGGATGGCTTATTGCCGTATGGATCATTGGGGGTTTCATGACCCTCATAGCAGCCGTTAGCTACGGCGAACTTAGCGGTATGTATCCCAAGGCAGGAGGCCAGTACGTATACCTCAAAGAAGCGTATAATCCGCTGATTGCTTTCCTGTACGGCTGGAGCTTATTTGCTGTTATTCAGACGGGAACCATTGCTGCGGTAGGCGTTTCGTTTTTTAAGTTCCTGGCTTATTTTGTACCCGCTGTTAGTGAAGACGTTGTTTTGTTTTCGCTCGGACAATTTCATATTTCGCCCGCCCAGCTTCTGGCGATTGGGGTAATTTTTTTGCTGACCTATATCAATACCAAAGGTGTAAAAGGTGGAAAAATCATCCAGACAACATTTACCGCCACCAAAGTACTGAGCATTATTGGTTTAATTGGATTTGGGCTGTTCTACCTAAAACCAGATGTCTGGGCAAGCAACTGGACCAATGCCTGGCACTTACAACGGCTCGGGCGTGATGGCTCGGTTGATATGTATCTGGGTATCCCAGCCCTTGGTGGCGCTATCGCGGCTGCCCTGACCGGTACCGTGGTTAGTTATGATGCCTGGAACAATGTGACGTTCGTAGCGGGTGAAATCAAAAATCCACGCCGAAATATTGGCCTGAGTTTACTGCTGGGCACATTGTTGGTCACTGTACTGTACGTATCGCTCAACGTCATGTTTACGGCTGTGTTACCACTGTCCGACATTGCCGGTGCCGAAAAAGACCGGGTGGGTATTACGGCGGCCCAGGCGATTTTTGGTCAGGCCGGTACCGCTGTCATCGCTATCACCATCCTGATTGCTACGTTTGGCTGTAACAATGGCCTGATTCTGGCCGGAGCAAGGGTCTATTACAGCATGGCTAAAGACGGTTTATTCTTTCAGAAAACGGCTCACCTGAACAAACACGCCGTTCCCGAATTCGCCTTGTGGATTCAGGCTGTTGTCGCTTCGTTATTGTGTTTAAGTGGTCGCTACGGCGATTTGCTGGATATGATCTCGTTTGTTGTCGTCTTGTTCTACATTCTGACGATCTGGGGAATATTTATACTGCGCCGGAAACAACCCCACATCGAACGGTCGTACAAGGCGTTTGGCTACCCGGTTTTGCCGGCGTTATACATTCTGATGGGTAGCTTATTCTGTGGCCTACTGATCATTTACAAACCAACCTATACCTGGCCGGGGCTTCTCATTGCGCTTCTTGGTGTGCCAATCTATTATTGGTTGGTCAGGCAAAATCACGTAGAAATTAATGAACGTACACCCTTATAGTGTCTGGCTGGCAGGCGTCTTCGCGCTGCTGACTTTAGACAGTTGTTTTCAGGCAAACGGGCAAGACCACCTCTCCCATCCGGTCGTCATTACTGATACACTACCGACTCGCTTTGGCATCGGGCGACTAGCCACAGCAGCCGAAATTGCACGGCTTGATATCGATGTGCGTCCTAACGGAAAAGGCTTACCCGCCGGACAAGGGAATTCCGCCACGGGCAAACAAATTTTCGCCACCAAATGCGCAGCCTGTCACGGAACCGGGGGCGTAGGGGGTCCAAATGGCTCACTGGTCACGTCGACCAATCCGGACCGGAAACGACCCGAGAAAACCATCGGAAATTATTGGCCGTATGCCACAACCGTATTTGATTACATCCGTAGGGCGATGCCATTTAGCCAGCCGGGTTCGCTCACCAACGAAGAGGTTTACCACCTGACAGCCTATTTGCTACAGGCGAATGGCATTATCGACGAAAAAGCCGTCATCAACGCGCAAACGCTTCCTCGTGTGGTCATGCCCGCTCAGAAGCTGTTCGTCCCCGACAACCGCAAAGGTGGGCCAGAAATAAAGTAAAATGAAGAAAAGCACAAGTCAACTGGAACAGCTTACGGGCCGCCTGTCACGGCGGGCTATGCTTGGCGGGGCGGCTACGGCAGCGGTAGCCCTCGTTCAAACAGCATCCGGCAAAACACTTCAGCAAGGCATTGCCGTAAGCGAGCTACTCCCCGACGATCCGACAAAACAAATCGGCACGCTGGCCGGAGAAGTAGGCACACGGTCTACATTTGAAAAAGTCGTTAAGAAGCCGTCGGATATTTCTTCCCGGTCGCCGTTACAAGATTTCTACGGCATTATCACGCCATCGGATCTGCATTTTGAGCGGCACCACGCGGGAGTTCCGGTAATCGACCCGGCCAAACACGAACTTCTGATTCACGGGTTGGTCGATAAGCCATTGGTATTTACCGTTGGCGACCTCAAACGTTTCCCCTCCGTTTCCCGCATCGCCTTTCTGGAATGCTCGGGAAATTTTCGTTCGGGTAAAGAAACGCTGAGTCCACAGGATATTTGCGGATTGACCAGCCAGAGCGAATGGACAGGCGTAAAACTTTCGACATTGTTTCGGGAAGTCGGGGTAAAACCAAATGCCAGCTGGTTTCTGGCCGAAGGGTCCGATGCGGCCATTATGACCCGGAGTATTCCCGTAAAAAAAGGCTGGGACGATGCGATTGTGGCTTACGCGCAGAATGGTGAAGCGCTGCGCCCCGAACAGGGGTATCCCGTCCGGTTATTTTTACCCGGCTGGGAAGGGAATACATCCGTCAAATGGTTGCGTCGAATCGAGTTGTCCGACCAGCCGTTTATGACCCGCGAAGAAACCTCGAAGTACACGGAGCCAATCAAAGAAGGCAAGTACAGACAGTTTAGTTTTGACATCGACGCCCGCTCAATCATCACGTTTCCTGCTTATCCAAAAACAATTGAAAAAGGCTGGATCGAGATTCGGGGGATTGCGTGGAGCGGTCGCGGGAAGGTAGCACGGGTAGAGGTAAGTACGGATGCGGGTAAGTCGTGGCAACCGGCTGTACTTCAGGAACCAATACTGGACAAAGCCCATACGGCGTTTCGGTACGTTTGGCATTGGAACGGGACCGAAACAGAAATCCTTAGCCGCGTCACTGATGAAACAGGCTACGTACAGCCTACCCTGAAACAACTAATCGAAGCACGCGGAAACGCGATTGGCTACCATTTTAACCCGATTACGGCCTGGCGAATTAAGCCGGACGGCACCGTGCTATTTAAACCAGAGTAAAATAGTTACGAGCTAATTCACATTCACCGATCACGAAAACACTCCGGTTGTAAGCATTATCTGACTGATCTTGGCGAATGCGTTAAAAAGCCGAAGCCCATACACAAGGTACGGGCTTCGGCTTTTTAACGCTTATTTACTCCATTGGCTAGAACTTGATGAGCTTGACCTGTTTGTGTTGCGTTGGGGTACTTACTTCCAAGAGTAATACACCTTGACCATTGCTTACTGGTAGGCTAACCTTTTCCTTCGCTTTCACCGATTCAATAGCAACCTCATGCAGCGATTTACCCTGAAGATCGAACAACGTCAACCGGACCGGCTGACCTTCGGCACCACTTATCTCGATCTGTGCTTCGTTGCTTACAACAGGGTTGCCCAGCACGTTAACCTCCAGCTCGGCAATCGCTTCCTGAGCGGCCATACGAGAACTTACTGGTGGCTCCTGCCCGTAGACCAATTCGCCGTTTAAGTAAGCCGTGATACGAGCGTTCGGCGCGTAGTCGCGGTTGAGCATGTACGAGTAATCGTCACCCTGGTTAAAGCCGGAGTAGTCAGCCTTGTTTATGCTGCTCTGAATCTCCCCTGAGCTGCTGCGTGGTGCCAGGTTGCCAGCCCCCGCCGTAAAGCGATATTCGAGGTAGCCCGTTGCACCCTGACGAGGACTGCTTAGCGGCACATAGCGTACCTGAACGTTACCCGAACCCAGCTGCACATAGTTGTACTGGATGTTGAGCGGAGACGAATTTTCTACTGTCAACCAGTATCGTAATGTCAGCTGCTCGTAGGGAATGGTTCCATCGCCTTCGTTGCGCACTTGCACAAAAGGCTTGATGGTGTTGGTGTTCAACTGACCATTGTCGGGATCGCGTTGCAGAACAACAAGCTGGGTGTTGCTGGCAACCGGAGCCGGACTCACCGAGATATTGAAGCTGGTCGTCGACGAAAGATTACCCGGATCAGTAGCCGTAATGGTTACCCCAACAACACCGCTCGTACTTGGCGTGCCCGACAGGATGCGACTAGCCGCGTCGAAGCTCAGCCCATTCGCTGGATTCAGGCTAGCTGTGTACGTTAGCTGGTTTGGCGTTTCTACATCCGTAAACGCATTCACCGTATACGAGAAGAAACGACCGACAATAGCTCCCTGATCGGTATTGTTACCCGGACTTGGCGCTGTGTTGGCCGGCGCTTGCATCACCGTTACGCTTACTGTTTTAGCGACGCTTTGAGCCGGTGAGGCAGCGTCAGTGACGGTAACGGTAAACGTTTGTACACCCGCCGTCAATCCTGAAACAGTAGCCGTACTGCCGTTAACCTGAATCGTTCCTGGTCCCTGGAAGCTGTAGCTGTAGGGCGCATTGCCACCCGAAGCGTTGGCGGACAGAGTTGTCGAACCAGACGTCAGCAAGCTTGTCGGGTTGGCCGAAGCCTCCAGACTAAGCAGAGTGGGAACAACAGGTCCCTGCCCTTGTGGTTCTTCTCCCCAGACGAGTGATCCATTCAGATAAGCCGTAATGCGACTGTTTGGTGTGTAATCACGGTTGAGTGCATACGAGTAGTCATCCCCCTGGAAGAAAGAGCTGTAGTCGGCTTTATTGATATTAGTCTGGATGTCACCCGAATTGCTGCGTGGAGCGAGACTACCCGCAGCGGCATCAAAGCGGTATTCCAGATAACCGGTAGCGCCCTGGCGGGGCTGACTCAAAGCGACATAGCGTACGTGAACGTTGTTAGCACCGAGTTGAACGTAGCTAAATTGAGCGTTGACCGGCGACGGGTTCTCCAAAGTCAACCAGTAACGCAAGGTAAGCTGGCTGTAGGCAATGGCGTTATCACCGTCGTTTCGAAGTTGCAGATACGGCTTAATGGTGTTGGTATTAAGCTGCCCGTTGTCAGGATCGCGCTGTAAGACTGCCAGTTGCACGGTAGGTAGCACATCGGCAGGGCTCACCGTGATGGTAAAGCTAGTACCTACGGTCAGACTTCCTGGATCAGTAGCGGTTACCGTAACCGAATTGACGCCACTAACAGAAGGCGTGCCGCTGATGGTAGCCGGAGCCGTAAAGCTTAGTCCAGCAGGTAAGCCGCTTACTGACAGCGTCAGTTGATCTGGCGTCTCGGTATCGGTGAATACGCCCGTCAGCGAAAGGGTGTAGTTCTGGCCAACGGTTGCACTTTGCGGGGCAATTGCCTTAGCTACGGTTGGTGCGGTGTTGGGAGCCGTACCTAACGGGACAATGTCCGAACGGAACTTTTTGAAGTTGTTCTGCGCGAGGTCTTTCGCAATCGTACCGTTGTTGTAAAACACGGCGTCACCGTTATCGACCAGTAATTGAATCTGGCTCGTACTGGTCAACGGGCTGGGCACCTCGACAATCGACTCAAAACTACCGTTTGCATTCAACGACGATAAGTCAGCGGAACGTAATAAAGGCGCATCGGCAGGGTTTCCCGTCCAGGTGTACAACCGGAAATCGTTGGGAGCCGCTCCGGCATCACCAGCAGGTCCGGCAACAATAACGTATTCGTTGTTGCTGTTTTTACGAATTTCCCGAATACCCCGGCCCCCCAGATCAACTTCTAGCGGAGCGCCAAAAGTAGCGCTACCCTGTGTGCCTCCGTTACCCGTTGGCAGCGTCATGAAGTTAGTAACAGCTACGATCAGCGCTTTTTTCCGATCCGTCGGCGGCACCTGAGGAGCCCGGAACGAAACATAAGCCGTTGCGTTATCAGGAGCCAGTTCGACACCTTCGATGTTAAAACCAGTTGGCTGTTTCGACCCGACACCTGCGGTTGCGCTGGCCGCTAGTCCGTAATAGTTAGCCCCTTTACCGTGTCCGTTATTGACATCCCAGGCAATGATATCATTACGCAGGTAATCGTACCGACCTACGTAGCTTAGCGTTGTTGCCGCACCACTGCCAGTTACATCCGTAGCAAATACCCGATTTCGGTTAGGCCGGTTGTCTCCACCATCGGCGTTACTTTCTGAACCCATCCAGAAAATGCGGTTACCCAGACGAGTAGACGCTTCCAGATCGACTTCACGCGGTACACCACCACCCGATACATCCGTAAGCCCCAGCGACGACGTAAAGTCAAACCCAGCAATGGGTAATCCTGAATTCTGCCGGTTGTAAAGCCGAAGCACCTGATTCTCATCATCAGCAACCAGCATTGTATTGGCATCCACCAAAATTGCCGTCGACGCGTCACTCGTTCCGGTATGGAAACGGGTCGTAGCTGGCGTTACCGAAGCAGCAGAAGCGGCATAATTAATGACGTACGAAGCGTTATTAGTACCGTCACTGACAGTTACCGTTACTACAGCAATGCCAACTCCGGTTGGTACCAGTTTCAGATTACGGGCGGCATTTGAACCAGTAAAGGTGAGCGTTGACACCACAGAAGGATTGTTACTGCTGGCGGTCACAGTCAGATTGGCAACGGGTGTATCCGTATCGGCCAGCGTGAAATCAACACCGAGCGTAGCTGCCGGATCGGTTGGGTCATTGATGACACCGCTAACGTAACCCGGACCCGCAGCGGGCAGATTCAGATACGGTGTTGTCGAAGCCGCTACCCGAATTGTCGGAACCGCCGTTGTCGGATTGTCATTGTCGGTAATGGTTACGCTAACCGGATTGGTAGCTATGCCATTGTAAGCTGGATCGGTGCTGCTTGTGCTGTGCAGGATCTGAGCCGTGTGCGTACCTTCCACCTGATTATCGTCAACCGCTGTTACCGTCACAGTCTGGATCACGCTATAAGAAGCAGGAGTAAACGTAAGCGTAGTCGGATTAAACGTCAGTTGAGTCCCCGGATTGATCGTCACCATAACGTCGCTAGTCGGCTGACTGTTGAGCACAATGGTATACGTGTCCGTTGCTCCACCTTCTGCTACCGACGTCGTTCCCGAAGATTCGACAACGAGCACTCGGTTGAGAGGGATATAATACCCACCTGGATTGCCCAGGTTACCCGTAGTTGCTACGTATGAGTTCTGCGCGTCGCCCACTACAGAAAGTTTGTAAGCAGCAGCGCGGTTCAGTCCCAGATTGGCCCGATCTACCCAGCCACTTACATCAGCAGTCCGAACCGAACCAGTGATCGTCTGATCATTAAACATAAGTCGATCAATCAACGCACCGGTTGCATCGTAGATGTTTATTTCATCACTACGACCCAGGTTCTGGTTGCTGCCCCCAATCACCTTTACCGAAGCGGGTAAATACCAGGCTGTGCGGAAAATGGCTTGGTCTGCTTCGGTGAAAACAACAGACTCCCCCGGTTGCACCACTCCGAATCCACTCAGCGAGAACGATCCCGCCGTGCGCGAGTTATCGTCGTAGCTCCAGCCAGTCATGTCAACAGCCTTGTTTCCAACGTTGGTCAACTCAACGTATTCGCCCGGCGTTCCGTTGTACATGTACTCGGTAATGCGAATACGTCCTTCGGCGGCAGCATTGATCGACAGCGAGAAGGTTGCACTAGCGGTGTTACTAGCCGGATCGGTAGCCGTTATTGTGAGAGTCGATACACCTGTTACAGTTGGCGTTCCGCTAATGATGCGCGTTGTCGGATCAAACGATAGCGAAGCGGGTAGTCCACTTGCTGCGTACGTAAGCGTCTGATTTTCGGGGTCCGTAAAGGCGGGCACCGTAAAGGTAAATGCCGTACCAACCGTTGCCGTCTGATTGGCGATGGTTGAGGCAATCGGCGCTTGATCGGGATTTGATACCGTAACGCTGGCTGTCGCCACAGCGCTCTGAATGGTCGGTGACGTTGCATCACGAACAACAACCGTAAAGGTTTGAACACCTGCCGATAGCCCTGACACCGATGCGGTATTACCAGTCGATGTGATTTGGCCCGGTCCGCTAAAGCTGTACGTGTATGGCGCTGATCCACCCGATACGGTTGCCGACAGGCTGGTTGTACTGGTTGTCAGCAGTGTTGTTGGATTTGCCGACAAGGTTACCGCCAAGGGTGCCGATGGGGATGATAACGACAAGCCAATGATAACCGGATCGTGGTCCGACGTACGGAACTGATCGGCATTGTACAGCGAGCTAACCTGATTTGTCGTCTTAAACTCGACGTTGTAATCCAGTATATTGGGTTCGTCCGAGTTGATGTGCCACTTCTCCGCACCACTCACCTGTGACAACAGACTTGCACTACCCAACGCGTGATCCAGCGAACCGACCTGCCCGTCGAATACATACGAGTATGAGGTATTCGGTAACAGATTGGTGTAGCCACGACTGGCAAGCGTTGTCAATGGATCTTCCTGGGCGTAGGCATTCAAATCACCCAGGATCATATAGTCCGGATCGGTAGTACCCGTTGGGCGTGTGGCCAGCCAGGTAGCCAGATCCTGCGCCTGCCGGGTACGCGTACCATTTGATTGCCCTTGTCCATCGCCCGCATCCGAATCACCCGATCCGCCAGAGCTGGACCCTTTTGATTTAAAGTGGTTCGCAACAGCGGTAAAGATGCCACCCGTTGCGTTTTCTCGGAACGTTTGCGCGAGTGGGAAGCGGCCAACGGTATTGAATGCTGAACTGCTTGTCAGCGTTGCCGCAGCACCGACCGGCGTTACCTTAGCCGGCTTATAAATCATCGCTACCGTGATTTCATCGCTGGAAATGCTGGTATTCGGGTTGATGAACGCGTACGTACCGGCACCGGCAACCGCATTCACGCCGTTCACCAAATCCTGAATGGCGCTGTTCGCTCCGTAACCGTCATTCTCCAATTCGTTCAACGCGAATACGTCAACGCCCGATTGGACAATCGCTTGGATCGTCTTGTTTCGCTGCCGGGCAAATTCAGTTTGTGAATCAGCTCCGCGAGATGTAGGGAAACCGCCACCTTGTCCGTTGCCATTGAAGTAATTCAGCAAATTGAAACTACCTACTTTCAGCGAACCACCTACAGCTGGCGATGTGTTTGGCCGCGGATTAGTTGCTAGAAAGTTGACACCTGTTGTTGTCTGAAGTCGGTAGCCTTCCAGCCGCTCATCCAAAACGGCAACGATATTGCTTACTTCATCGCCACCCCGTAATGTGTTTGACGCACTCAATGCGTTACCTCCGCGACCAAAAATAATGGGGTCTGGATTCTGTGCCGTGCTACCGTCATCGAGAATAATCCGGCGTTTTGCAATCTCACCAAGATACGCCGAGTACCCGCTAACACTGGGCGCATTAAACTGCGTATACTGATCCAGCCGCGCGTCTGTTCCTGGATTATTGCTCGAACCCGTGGCTGACAGAACGACCTGCCCGTAGCGACCTAATTGAAAATATTCCGTTACGGTTAAATTACCGTTAGCGGCTTTGGCGTTCACGAGCATCCCTTCGTAACGTTCCAGATCAGAAACATTGGCGACCGGAAATACCACATCGGTAACGGTGGGTAATGTTGCCGCTCCGAGGTTAAGTACGTTCGTTAGATTGGTTAATTGCGTCAGGCTACTGCTGTTGCCATTACTGGAACTGGTGAATTCAGCTACCGTACCTGTGATGCGTACTTTGTCGCCAACGGTTCCGGTAAAGAGTCCAGCTGGATCATACACGAAAATACCTTCTGATGTAGCCGGATTGCCATCGCTGTCAGCGTCTTCTTCCTGCACGTAAAATCCATTTAGCCGGTTCGTTCCAGAAAAAAGCCGTGTTACAATCCCTTCAATTATCCGTACACCACCAAAGGCGCTATTAAACGTAGAGCCACTTCCCTGGATGGATGAAATCCGCGTAATGGTCACACCGCCACTGACGGTGCCACTAAGGCTAACATTTGTGCTGAGCGAACCACTATTGATAGTTACTGTACCGCTGAGCGAACCAGCCGGAGCCGAAGCACTGGTGCGAACATTAAAAACGATGTCTGACTTAGTATCAGCGGGTGTAATTGACAGGCTGGCATTATAAGATGAACTGCCAGCTGTAGCGATTTCAAACCCGTTTGGCGCTGACAATCTAATTTCCTGGCCCCCCAAATTTGTCGCCGTTACGGTAAACGTCTGGGCGTTAGACGGTGTACCCTGTACAGCCGTAAAGCCGAACAAGGTAACTGGATTAACTGCTAGGGCCGGCGCATTTGCATCATTGACCTGCCCACTAACGGTAACCGGAGCAGTTAGCGTTGTATTGCTTGTGTTGGTTATAGAACCCGTAACGGCACCAACAGCGGCACCCGTTAACCGTGCGTAGACGATGGCTGAAGTTGTCGTCGCAGGCAGCGAGAGGGTCGATGTATAATCAGTTTCTGCTGATAAGCTAATCGCAATGCCCGATGGCGCGGTTACAGTTACGGGCGCTACCAGGTTATTTGCCGTCAGCGTGTAACGTTGGGGAGCCGATGGAGTTCCCTGCGATGTGCTTAACCCGCTCAACGTTGATGGCGTAACGACGATTGATGGATCTGTAGAAAGCGAAGACCCCGTTACAGTTAGGTTATCGACCGAAATCTTTGGTCTCGACCCAGTAATATTAGCACCCGTATTGGTTCCTCCATTGTAATAATAAAGGCGGAATCGGGCCGTAGATGCATTGCTGAATGCGGCTGATAACGGAACCGATACTGTCGCTGAACTGACTACGTTGTTGATTGCCGTAAAATCGCCCCCCAGATCAGTGAAAGTCGTTCCGTCCGTCGACCCGTATACTTTGATAGTACCGGCCCGGTTGCCCGTTTGGTTACTGATCTGAGCTACATCAAAGCGAAGTAACTCTGCTTTCAGCCCGGTAAAGTCGACTAAAAAATCGAACCCGGTGCTCGACATGTTATCAGTCCCACCCGTTGATAAAAGAACGATGTTTCCCGATCCTTTTTGCACTCCGCCCGATGTACCGGACGAAAACGTTGATGAAGCTGTCGTTATGCGGGAGCCATTGGGAATGTTGGCGGTACCGCTGACAGCAATCGGTGCGAATCGATTCGCCCCAGAACCGCTTGTAAAGCCGTTGGCCCAGCCACTAATGCCGGAGAAGTCTTCTGTGTACGTGAAATTGGGCTGGGAAGCCAGGGGAACGGGAGTTGGATTTGTCTGCGCCCAACTGGCGGGTTGAGTCAGCCATATGACCGACAACAGCCAGAAGAGCCGCAGGACTCTGTTTAAGAAAACGTGCTGCATACTATAGTTTGGATTAGTTAGTAAAGACAAATCCGCATACGGTTAGAGACTTAGTCCGTATACGTAATCGTCTAGTAGCAGCAAAAGTAGCAGAGCTATTTATTAGACTATTAGCATTTAACAATCTGTTAATACGTTACTTACGATTGATAATGTTGCATTAACAAACAAAGTAGATAGAGCTAGAACTATGTAGACGAAATGACCATAATCGACTAGAAAACCTAATTTTGATAAGCTCAACAGTTTCTTTTGTTCCAGTGAATTGATGTTTCAGTAACTGAACATTAAATAAATCCGTTCTTACGAATAGCTGACAAAAGCAATACTATCAGCTTCTCTGATCCGGTCCCTAGCCGTTGAGCTCTTTATACAAAAGCAGTATATGTATTAACTTTGCATCCTCATCTATTCTTTGCTCTTGCACGGATTGATAAGGCCAGGAGGACGACCTCCCCCATAGCGGGAAACCGATTCGGGACGACCCGACTTAAAAAACGGTAATCGTTATGTCTTGGATTTATTTAGTTCTAGCCGGTTTGTTGGAAGTTGTCTGGTCTTACTCCATGAAACTGTCGGATGGATTTACCCGACTATTGCCTTCCATTGTTACTATTCTCGCGATGATGGCCAGTTTCGGCTTGCTGGCCTTGGCGATGCGCTCTCTACCACTGGGTACAGCCTATACAATCTGGACCGGAATTGGTGCCATTGGGGCATTCGCAGTTGGTATACTCTTCCTTGGTGAATCGTTTACCCCTACCCGCCTGCTCGCAGCCTTATTAATCGTAGCTGGACTTATTCTGCTAAAGCTTACTTCGGACCATTAGTGGGTTCTACAGATAAAACCTTTATCTAGAATACAAGTGGCTGTTGCTCAGCGTGCAATGAGCAACAGCCACAATGATTTATCGATAAAACTTTGAGCAGCGATAGTGATTAGAGCATGTTGTTAAACCCTTTACTGCTCACTTAGCAAGACAGCCAACACGCCATTGGTCCATCCGAACCCGTCCTGATTAGGGTATTCGCCACCTTTAGCGGCTGCGGTATGAACAACGTCGTATTTTTCGACCATCTTGCCCGAGGCCTTGTACACGCGTAAATTTTCGCTTACCCAATTCATTTTGATTTGATCCGCCAGCGTGTTTTGTCGGTAATACCGCAATCCTTGGATTGATAGCCATTGCAAAGGAGCCCACCCATTTGGCGCGTCCCACTGCTCACCGGTACTAGCCAAGGTTGTGGTTAGACCACCCGGCTTTAAAAACGATTTCCTCAACTTATCCGCAACGGCAGTCGCCTGTTCCATCGACGCAATCTTTACGAAAAGCGGATAGACTGCCGCCAGCGAGTAAATCCGGGAAGGCTTTCGAGCCATAAAATCATAGTCGAAGAAAAACTGATTTTTCGCATCCCAGCAGTACCGGTGAATGGCTCGACGACGTTGTAAAGCCAGCTTTCGATACGTTTCTGCCTGACGAGAATCTCCCTTTAGTCGGTAACATTCTGACAGTGTTAGCTCCAGATTGACGAGCAGACTGTTTAAATCGACTGGAATAAAATCGGTGGTATGAATAGTCCGAAGTCGTTTTCCGTCGCTGAACCAGCGGCTGCTGAAATCCCATCCCGACTCGGCTCCTGCGCGAATATGCCGATACAGCATTTGCGGGTCTTTTACTTTCTTACCCAGTAATACATCTTCTTTGTAGGACTCAGGACGCGGTGTCGGATTATCGTCATAATAGCGGTTAAGAAATATTCCTTCGTCCAGACGAACAACACGACGGTAAGCTGTATTCGGATTGGTTAGTTGCGTTTTTCCGTCCATCCAGAAGTTGTATTCCTTTTGCAATTCCGGTAGATAACGCAGCAACATTCGACGGCCCTGCACTTCGCTGAGCAGGTTGACCATAAGCGAGAAGAACGGTGGTTGCGACCGGCCCAAAAAATACGTTCGGTTGCCATTTGGAATGAAACCAAACGTCCGGATGAGATAAGCAAAATTATTGACCATGTTTTGAATTAGATCAGCTTTTCCGGATGCTTTCAAGCCGAGCATCGTGAAGTAGCTGTCCCAATAATAGATCTCGCTAAAACGCCCGCCCGGAACTACGTACGAATTCGGCAGCGGAATCAACGATCCGGACTGCTGACCCGGCTTCGCCGATGGAGTCGCGGGTCGTGTCAGCACCGGCCATAAGTCGGCAATGTGCTGTTGCATCGATTGACCAGCTTTGCTGGTGTAACCCGACGCTGGCTTTACGGGCATCGTGAAATGCTGCATCACAAACGCTTCCAGATTAAAATCCGCGCGCTGACGAGCCTGGTTATAATTGTCGAGTATCGTAGCCGGCGGAAATTTGGGTGTGCAATCGGCAAACGTTTTTGAATCAGGAAAGACACTGTTCATTTGAACCGCTTCAAACAGCGGACCGAACTGAACATCGGGGCTAACTAATACCTGCTTGGCTGTTCCTGATTTCTCACGAACTTTCTGTCCATAACCAGCGCTTAGGGTGAGCAGGTACAGGATAAGTAGAAAAAAATACGGAAGTCTTCGCTGCATGGTGGTGTTTACTAAGAATGCATTCGCCGATAGTTGCCCTTCGATTGGGCTTACTATCCACGAATGCATCGTTTCTGAATTGATCAAGATATACCTGTCGAAGTAAACGGACAGAAACGGGCCTGCTGCTAAACAGACCCGTTTTGCCGTTATCCTTCGTTATCGACTAAAGCCGCCGTTACGTCTGCTTCCAATGATTTGTCCGTTGGTTCGCCAATAACTGATTTAATGATGTTCAGCGGAACACGAACCCAATCCGGACGGTAGTTCAACTCGTGGTTTAAATCCGTTATGGCTCTTTCAAGCAGGTACGTTTCCAACATCATCTGCAAATCTTCGGATTGCTTTGGAATGAACGAACTCGACTGAACTGTCTCTAGATAAGCCCCCATAAAGAAGTTGCTCATGTAACGCGCCCAAAACTCTGCGTAAGGCATCAACCGAACTGTATCTTCCGGCGATACTTGGTTATTGTGCAAAAAGCCTTCATAACCAACGTAGTAAAAAGAACGGATGATTGAGGCTACGTCACGCAGGGGCGACCGTTTCAGACGTCGTTCGCTGTAACTACGGGACGGGTCTCCGCCAAAATCCTGAATAACAATATCAGTACTTGTCAGCAGAATTTTATCCAGTTGCAAATCGCCGTGAATCCGAGTCTTGGTCGTATCCAGCTTTTTCCGGTAGATTCGCTTAAGCGTGTTTAGTACTTCATCCTTCCGACTCAGCATCTGTTCTACTTCCTGTTGCAGATCGTCAGGCAAGCGCTGAAGGTTTCGTTTCTGGCTCTGGTAGCTTTCACGCACCAGCGACTGTAATCCCGAAAACAACGAACGTTGATAGTGCAACGAGAAATCTTCCGGGGCAAAGTCTTTCACGCTCGTTTGGGAAGCCAATGCCATGTGCAACTGACCTATTCGGGTACCCAGTAAACGGGCTTGCTCAGCCGACCGCTGACCAATAAGCTCCTGCGTAACAGCGGGTAATTCGTCGAACGAAATGGGCTGACTTAACGTACCAGCGGTAGCATTAGTAGCGGCTGCCAGCTTATTCTGATCACGGGCCAGGATTCGTTCGATAAAGTTATTAATTCGCTCCAGCACGTAGGTTCGTGCATCACCGGGCCGGAAAATCATATCCTGCATGGTTCCCAGTGTGACGGGCTTGTCCGTAGTCTTCATCTCAACCGAACCAGCAAAAGCAGGAACGTATTCAAACTTGGCCTTTTCGGACAGGAATCGGGCAATCTCGGTATCCGGGTTGATGGTTGGTTCAACGCGTCTGTACAGCTTCAGCTGAAAGCAGGAATCGTAGCTGATGGCTGCATAACCACGGTTGGCCGTGCTCAACTTTGGCTTTATGTCCCCATGC
Organism: Spirosoma oryzicola; assembly: GCF_021233055.1. Taxonomy (NCBI): domain Bacteria; kingdom Pseudomonadati; phylum Bacteroidota; class Cytophagia; order Cytophagales; family Cytophagaceae; genus Spirosoma; species Spirosoma oryzicola. The sequence goes on from NZ_CP089541.1 coordinate 195,667, forward strand.
TCCTGAACGTACGTGTTCAAAGCGGGCGTACTTTGGAACACCAGTTTACTAGCCGAAGTCAGGCTTTTTTCGGTCATGTGTTGGAGCAATGCAAGTTGCACATCCGTCAGGTAAAGACCGTCGCAAAGAACTCCCGTTTCGTCGCCAATTTCCAGATTAGCGATGACAGACTGTGGACAGTTTCCAGTAAGGTTAGCCGCTGATGTTTCTTTAGCGAGCGCGACGACTAACTGGAAGGTTTCGGGTAAGCCCCGTTCGTAAGCAACTTCCAGCAGCAGGATATAGGCTGTACCATCGGGTAAAGGCAAAGTAGCCTGGTTCGTGACCGTAATTCCTTGCATTGTCTGCGTCTGCTCACTAAACCAGTCTGTCTTGAGCAGGTAGTCCGGTAAGATTTTGGTTTCCAATACCTGCCGATTGTTACCCTTTAATAAGTCATTCCAATCGTTGATACGCAGGGTTGGCAATTGAACCGAAGCAGCCGTCATCGCCTGCGTCTTTTCAAGCATAAACCACTGGTAGTCATGCGCTCCCAATGTAAAGAAATACGTTTCATTGTCGGTCACAGCCGGGAAAGACGTTTTGCTGAAAACCTCGACCGGAACGTATCCCTTAAATCCGCTCAGACCAACCTCTGCCGGTTGGGGATACTTCGACAGGTTGATCACAACCAACAGTGTCTCTTCCTCGTAAGTACGTGTGAAAGCGAGCACTTTTGGGTTTTCGACGGGCAAAAAGGTCATATTACCCCACCCAAATGCTTTAGACCGCTTCCGCAGATTGATCATCCGTTTCATGAACCAGAACAGCGACGACGTATTACTGCGCTGCGTTTCAACATTGACGGATTCGTAATGGTATTCGGGGTCCAGAATTGTTGGCAGATACAGTTTGTGCGGGTTTGTGCTGGAGAAACCCGCATTCCGATCCGGTGACCACTGCATGGGCGTACGTACGCCATCGCGGTCGCCCAAATACACGTTGTCACCCATACCAATCTCATCGCCGTAATATATGACAGGCGTACCGGGTAGCGAAAACAGCAAACTGTTGAGCAGTTCTATTTTTTTCCGGTCGTTGCCCATGAGCGGTGCCAGCCGATGCCGAATACCGAGATTGATTCGGGCTTTCGGATCTTTGGCGTAGGTCTTGTACATGTAGTCCCGCTCTTCATCGGTCACCATTTCGAGCGTCAACTCATCGTGGTTGCGCAGGAAAATAGCCCATTGGCAGGTCTCCGGAATGGTCGGTGTCTGGTCGAAAATGTCGGTAATCGGGTACCGATCCTCCATCTGCAAAGCCATGAACAGACGCGGCATCACTGGGAAGTGGTAATTCATGTGACATTCGTCACCATCGCCAAAATACGAAGCTGAATCTTCGGGCCACATGTTAGCTTCCGCAAGAAACGCAACACCCGGAAAATGATCGTCGATGTGCTTACGTAGCTTTTTCAGGAAAGCGTGCGTTTCCGGCAAATTCTCCCCGTTCGTTCCCTCCCGCTCGAACAGGTAAGGAACGGCATCCAGACGAAATCCGTCAACGCCCAGCTCGCACCAGTAATCGATCATCTTGAAAATCTCTTCCTGCACCAGCGGATTATCGTAGTTCAAATCAGGCTGGTGGTAGAAAAAGCGGTGCCAGTAATATTGCTGTGCTTCCGCATCCCAAGTCCAGTTAGACGCTTCAAAATCCTGGAAGATGATTCGAACATCTTTGTACTGGGTTGGATCGTCCGACCAGACATAAAAGTCACGTTCGGGCGAGCCTTTCGGTGCCTTACGAGCCCGCTGAAACCAAGGATGTTGATCGGAACTATGGTTGATAACCAGTTCCGTAATCACTTTAAGGTTTCGCTGATGCGCTTCCTGAAGCAGAACCTTGAATTGCTCAATGTTTCCGTACGAGGGATTGATGCTGTAGTAATCCGCAATATCGTAACCGTCATCGCGGAGGGGCGACGGATAAAAGGGCAACAGCCAAATAGCCGTGATGCCCAGCTCCTGCACATAATCCAGCTTTTCCAATAGACCCTGAAAATCGCCGATGCCGTCGCCATTTCCGTCGCAAAATGCTTTGATATGGAGTTCGTAGATGATCGCGTCTTTATACCAGTAAAGGTTATCACGTACATCCTTCTTAATATCTGCCATAGCTCTTCAGTAAGGTGTTGTGGTTGTCTAAAACACGTTTCTGGAAAAAACAGCACTTGTGTTTTAGATAAGCCCATTGAGTATTTAGGTCGTGAAAATTCTAACTGCGTTATCTGTCAAACGAATGGAGTAATCGGCTAGGGTATCGCAAAACCAATTGCCGTACGGAAGCTGTTGTGACTTCGGTTTATTCGTTTAACTGGTAGAATTCTGCAAACGTTTTTGCTTAACAAACCTGAATTGACTCAAACTGTTTATCAATGGCAAAGGCTATTAGACGATAGACATATGCAGGGAACGCATTGAATCCGGACAATAACCAACGCTAACGGTCTATAAATTTGGCCTGCATTTTAACGTCAGGAAAGCGGGAAACGAAACCAACTCAGCTAACTCCCGCCGGTGCAATGGCTGCCAATCGACCGGCGCTTATCCTGTCATGGAATGAAATAAATACTCCGCTACTAGAAGAGTGCTCTATTCGTCTGATCGGTTACCGCACCTTAAATCGGTCTCCGAAAAGCAACCGGGGTTGAATGAACAGATATGCTTTTTAAATTTACCCCGCGAATTAATCTGGAGATGCAAAAATCAATAGTTGGTAGAAATCGCATTCATTACGGATTGCTTACCATCAGCATTCTGTTGATGGGTTTTGCGTCGAGACGCTTCTTCGGCGATTATTCGTTCGTGAAGCTGTACGTCGGTGACGGATTATGGGCCTTAATGATTTTCCTGGGCTTCGCTTTCATGTTTAGCCAATGGTCTACAAAAGCTATTGCGGCAGCGGCTTTAGGTTTCTGTTTTGGTATTGAGCTTAGTCAGTTATACCATGCTCCCTGGATAGATACCCTGCGGGCCACAACTGTAGGCGGACTAATCCTCGGCTTTAGCTTCGTCTGGAGTGATCTGCTTTGCTACGGTATAGGCGTTGGGCTTGGTGCACTTATCGATACTTATTTTATGCAGCCTGTTCCTAAAACCGTTTGAACGAATTGTTTGGTTCGTAGTAAATTGGATAGCTGAACTCAGTACTGTTCATAAATCCTTAATAGATAGCCCGTTAAATTTACAATAGGGTAATAGTGAGCCTAATAGCTTTGCGTGTTTGTAACAAGGCTGTTTATGTTCATGAAAACACAATTTATACCTACCTCATTTACTATTGGTTGCGCACTCATCGGCGGTCTTTTCGTTACCTCCTGCAATGACCACCTCCTTCCGGTAGTCAATTATCCTGCTTACGCCGAAGCGTCGAATCCAAAAATACTATCGACCGCTGCTAACGGAACAGTTCTTTACAACGGTGGATTTGGTTCGTCCATTGCAGCCGACCGTACCGATCCAAATGTCTTTTACTTATTGACCGACCGAGGGCCTAATGCTGCGGGAACAGCCGCTAACTCGATCATTTTTGGAAAAGCTGACTTTACTCCACAGATCGGAAAATTTCGCGTTGTGGGTAATCAACTGGTGCTGGAACAGACGATTCTCCTTAAAAATGCGAACGGTCAGTTGCTAACGGGATTACCAAACCCAAGCGGTCAGGGCAGTACCGGCGAGACAGCACTTGACTTAAACGGACAGCCGATTACGCCCAGCGCTGATGGACTTGATTCGGAAGGGCTTGTACTGGCGTCGGATGGGACATTCTGGGTAAGTGACGAATACGGCCCACACATTGTGCATTTTGACGCGACGGGTAAAACGATTGAGCGCATCAACCCATTCGGTACAGGTACGGGCGGGCGCACCTTGCCGAAAGTCCTTGCCCGCCGTCGGCCAAACCGGGGTATGGAAGGATTGACTATTACACCCGATGGCAAAACGCTGGTAGGTCTGATGCAATCACCCATGTACAATCCGTCTTCTTCGGCAGTATCCGGTTCGGTTGTCCTGCGGATCGTGACCTTCGAGATCGCGACAGGAGCGACCAAACAGTACGTCTACCTGATGGAGAACGCTAGTCTGACAGGCTGTAGCGAAATTGCGGCAATCTCTAATACAACTTTTCTGGCGCTGGAACGCGATGGGGATTATGGCGGAAATCCAGCTAAACCAGCCGCCTTCAAACGGATTTATAAATTCGACCTGGCCGGTGCAACCGATATTTCCGATCCATCGAATGGCGACGGCGGCAAACTGTACAGTGGCTTAACGGTTGAGCAACTCAAGGATAAAGCAGGCTTAGCTAACGCCGGTGTAGTTCCCGTTACCAAGACGCTGGTGTTCGACCTTCTGAAAGACATATCGCCGGTGTATCCGCATGATAAAGCCGAAGGTATCGCATTGCTAAGCAACAATCGACTGGCTATTGCGAACGACGATGACTTTGGCGTTGTTGACAATGGGCAAAATAGTTTTGCCACCAAAATTTTGCCAGCTACTGGGAAAGTCGATCTCAATCGTGTGTATTTTGTAACCCTGCCAACCCCACTGAACTAATAAACTACAACTATGCTCCATTGCCCTCACGTTTCGTAAGGGCAATGGCAGTAAAAGCGCTATCAGACTCCGTAGAGTCAGGTATGGCTATTATTTATGAATGTCCATTGTTATCTGTTTCAACTTGACTTACAGCAGAACAAGCGACATAAAGTTTACGCAACAGATCTCTTTTTTGCGCTGGTTGATCAAGATATCTATTGTTGGATAGCTTTCAATTTAAACAAAGGTACGCCCCTAATATCCGGGGCTCGCTGGCTTTGCAACAAATTACCGGATCAGGTTGTACCCAGTCGTGGCGCAACTGTTCGTAGCAAATGCGTGGATAAAGCGCAGATCCATTATTCCAGCCACAAAAGCTGAACAGCCAGTTGGCCTCTTCTACGTTTTTAGCAAACCCCGCCGACGAATGCCAAATTGGCCAGTGCCCATCTACTTCCAGAATAATTGACGTTCGTATCATTGCTTTTTTGATGGCAAGATATCAATCGTTCAGCAACTGACGTGTTAACCTTTTCTCTGGAATATTAAGCAGTTATTACTCCGCTGTCCCTCTATTCTGACCACTACCGGTATGTTCTATCAGCTACTTAGCCTGAATAGCAATTACCGTGACGTTGCCGACTCTGATAAAACAAAAGTCAAGATACCCGCACACATGAATCATTTCTCCCGGCTTGTTCAGTAGGATTTTCGATTTTGCTGTTTTCTAAGCAAAACTCACTAAGCTGGAAGGGCTTCAACTGTTCCAGCTGCGAACTGATCGAATTCTTGGTGTGTAGTAACTTATGACTAATCTCTCTTTATCCCGGCGTACCTTTCTGATGGCTTCACTTGGCCTTCCTGCTTTTCGGATGCTACAACCGAATGACCCTCAAATACTTACGACAGGACAACTAATTGACCGTATTAAAACGCAGGTAGGTATCCCCTGGCGTGAGCAAACTGTTGACCGGCTAATCGAGGGTACGCCTGAACTTCCCGTCAAAGGCATCGCTTGCACAATGATGGCTACTCTTGACGTGGTTCAGCGCGCAGCCGCCAAGAATCTCAACCTGATTATTACGCACGAACCAACGTATTATTCTCACCAGGATCGTACCGAATCCATCGAACAGGATTCCCTTTACCAGTACAAGCATAATTTTATTCAGCAACATGGCATGGCTATCTTTCATTTTCACGATCACTGGCATGGCCGCAAACCGGACGGCATTGCTACAGGCATGATTCGTGAATTAGGCTGGCAGAAAAATGTCGATCCGGAAAACCACCGTTTGTTTACGTTTCCGCAAACAACGCTCGCTCGTTTTGCCCAAAACATGAGTAACAAACTGAATATTCAAACAATGCGGGTCATCGGCGATGCTCAATTGCCGGTCAAGCGTGTAATGGCCAGTTGGGGAAATGTCAGTCTACTCCAGGGGATTTCTTACGTAAATCAGGCAGATGTGGTTGTCGTGGGCGAAACGCACGAATGGGAGTTGGTCGAATACGTGCAGGATGCGATTGCTGCGGGCCAAAAGAAAGCGCTGATCATTCTGGGCCATTTTCTATCAGAGCAAGCGGGCATGAAATACTGTGCCGAATGGCTCAAAGAATTTATCCCGGAAGTACCCGTTGAGTTCATTGCCGCAAAAGAACCATACTGGCGAGCCGATAAACCCGTCAAATAAGCTTTCTTTTAGGGACTGTGGTGTCGGTTTCTTAAAACCGACACCACAACATTACAGTGGTATAGTCAGGTTTGAGAACCTGACTATATTACCTTGTTGATTGTCAAAAAGCGGGTTCATTTTCGTTTTCAACTTCACTGCAATTGTCCTAAGCCGTCGCAGTGAAATGTTTGTTGCCAATAAAGCCATTGCCTCATTTTTGGACAAATTTCTCTTCAGGCGTAGCGTCGATCTGGTCGCTACTTTCCGCTCTGCCATTCGGTTTACAATCGCTGTTTTGCCTTGACTGAACGGCTAACCTTTCTGTCCGCCCTCCCAGACTAGCCACATCTCGGATAGCCTAAAACCCGGCCTGCTCTGGCGAAAGTATATAAAATGCCAAACTCATCGATTTGTGGCTCGTAGAAACTTAACACTATGCGGCAACAAACGGTTAACCCGTCGCATAACGCAAAACTAGCCGTTCTAAATCAGGATAAGCTAGCCAATTACAAAAAAAGGCATACCAGTACATAAACTGGGCCGACCTCAACAAACAACATTAAAATGAGTGAAGACAATCAGCTAAGTAGACGCCAGGCTATTCACGGAATAGGCACTGGATTGGCTACGGTTGTGGCAACGCCAGTGTTAGCCGCTTCTAATGTACCATCGACCGAGAATAACGAGCCAACCGCCCTCGAAAATCCAACGACAAAATATCCGAAACCACCCTTTCGAAGCCAGTCGCAAGCCTGGCCGGGTCTGGTCAGCAAGATGGAGCCGCGTCCCGATCATGGCGAAACCAGCTACAAGGGATCAGGTCGTTTGCAGGGTCGCAAAGCCTTTATTACCGGGGGCGACTCAGGTATGGGCCGTGCTGCGGCTATTGCTTATGCCCGTGAAGGAGCAGACGTCGCGATCAATTATTATCCCAGCGAAGAAGCAGATGCTCAGGAGGTTATAGCGCTCATAAAAGCGGCTGGTCGTAAGGCGATTGCGATTCCCGGCGACTTGCGCGACGAAGCGTTCTGTAAGCGGCTGGTGGACGAAGCGGTTCGCGGTCTAGGTGGACTCGACATCTTGGTTAGCAACGCGGCTCGTCAACAGGCTCGTGAATCGATCATGGACATTACCAGCGAAGATTTTGATGCGACAATGAAGACCAACATCTACGCTCCGTTCTGGATCATCAAAGCAGCCCTACCCCACCTGAAACCCGGCTCAACAATTATCGGAACGACTTCTGAACAAGCCTACGATCCCTCCGCTGATTTGTACGACTATGCACAGACAAAGGCTGCAACCATGAACTATGTCAAGTCGTTGGCTAAACAGCTTGGTCCAAAGGGCATCCGTGTCAACGGAGTGGCACCGGGCCCTATCTGGACACCGTTGCAGGTGAGCGGTGGAGCGACCCAGGAAAAACTAACTAAGTTTGGTAGTGATACTGCTTTAGGCAGACCCGGCCAACCGGTAGAACTGGCGTCCATCTATGTGCAGTTGGCCGCCAGTGATGGCAGTTTCGCCACGGGTAACATCTACGGTTCTGGTGGTGGGAAAGGCCAGCCTTAATGTAGAATTGTCAGCTATAGCGTCCTGGCAATACGTAGTCAGTTTACTACTGGAGAGATGAGGTGCATCGGTCTTTTTCTTGCTTTACTCTCTTATAAACAGTGCGAAATACGGGGCAGTCTTATTCACTTCTACAGACGGTATGGGTGAATAGGACTGCCCCGTCTTTCTAAATGACACGATCCATTTTGGCCTGTCAAACAACAGACGCAACATGTAATGCCGCTTGGCCAACACCTTGGTTTGCCGAGCGGTTATCAGTAAGTCGAGCATAATTTCCTGTTCAAACCCTCTACCAGCTATATTACGTAGGAAATAACGCTCATAAATTGTATTTTTGACTACCTGTTGGCCTTTACCCCTCAACGGGTGTCCAACTAGTATGCACCGTTTTCCAATCTTACTGCTTGAGGATGATCTTGCCATAGTAGATATTATTCAGCGCACGGCCAAAATCAGTTTTCCCCAAGCCAGTTTTATACGAGTCGACAGTTTTGAAGAAGCGGTCATTTACTTTTATAATTTGGAAGGATATGGACCCAAGCTTGTCCTGATTGACATAAATCTGGTTGGCTCAAAAACAGGTCTGGACTTTTTGGCTTTACTCAAAGAACATCCGATAGGACGACTTATTCCGGCTATTGTTCTTTCGGCCAGTCCTTCACTCCAGCACCGTCGGCAGGCTTACCAGTTAGGAGCTACCTCATTTTTCAGAAAACCGTTTTCTTTACAGGACTGGAAAAAGCTTTTTGAACTTATACAAGTGTACTGGTACCAGACAGTTAGTCTAGCGCCAACCTGGTACGAAAAGCACGTACGAGAGTCCAGATGAGCAAGCCCGGCTTGAGCATTGTTGCTAAAGGCATCTTTACGTCAAAGCCCAATGAACGGATGAGCCAGTATTCACTAAAGCGTTTATGAAAAAGGTAACTGTATTTTGCGGATCAAGTCCAGGCAATGACCCTCTCCTGATGGAATCAGCCTATCAACTTGGTCAGCAGTTAGCCGACCGCCGTATTGATCTCATCTACGGTGGCGCTAAAGTTGGACTGATGGGTGCAGTAGCCGACGGGGCTTTATCTAACGGAGGACGGGTTGTTGGTGTTTTACCTGATTTTCTGCGAACGAAAGAGATCGCCCACGAGGGACTTACGGAACTGATTCAGGTGGAATCGATGCACCAGCGCAAACTTAAAATGCACGAACTCTCCGACGGGGTGATTGCCCTGCCTGGTGGGTATGGTACATTGGAAGAGTATTTTGAAATGCTCACCTGGGGTCAGCTTGGCCTCCACAAAAAACCAATGGGTTTGCTGAATATCAATGGTTTTTATAACGGCTTACTTATGCTGGCGGATACGATGGTTTCGAGTGGACTTCTTAAGCCAGAAAACAGAAAAATGATGCTCGTGGCAGAAACCATTGACAGTTTGCTGGAGCAGATGCTAACCTACGAACCACCACTGGTTGGCAAGTGGATGACTCCTCAGAAAGTATAAAAACAAGAGTGCTTTGATTGCCATACGATTAACTGAACAAAGCACTCTTATCGATTCCTCAAACGGGCAGATAAATAATAAACGTGGCCCCCTGACCGGGATGACTAGTGGCTGTTATGGCCCCACCGTGGTTAGTAACCACTTTTTCGCAAATAGCCAGACCGATACCAGTACCTGAAAACTCACTTTTGCCGTGTAGCCGCTGAAATACTTGAAAAATTCGATCAAGGTATTTTTCGTCAAAACCTACGCCATTATCGGCAACCTCAATACGGTGGTAAGACGCTGCCATTCGACTTGGCTTTATACCACTGGGCAACTGATCAAAGGTCACCAAACCGGCTCGTACCTGAATATGCGGTGCAATGCCCGGTTTATGAAATTTCAAGGCGTTACTGAGCAGGTTCTGAAAGAGTTGCTCCAATTGCGAGCGATCACCCTCCACCGCTGGTAGTATATCTAGTTGCAGCACAGCTTTCGACTCAGCAATTACAAGTTCCAAGTCGGCTAATACGGTCTCCACAACTTCCGTCAATGAAACAGAGTCAACCGTATTTCGCTGGGTGGATAGACGCGAAAAGCTCAACAAATCCTTAATGAGCGTTGACATGCGGCTAGCAGCTGCCTGCATACGGTCCAGATACATGCTCCCCTCTCCCAGCTGATCACCCAGGTGGTTTTTGAGCAGATCGCCAAACTGCTGAATCTTGCGTAGTGGCTCCTGTAAATCGTGAGAGGCTACATAAGCAAACTGTTGAAGATTTTCGTTGGATCGGAACAGCAGCCCGTTCGACTCTTCTAATTCTTCGTTTATCGCTGCGTATTCTTCATTGGCTGAATACAGTTCTTCGTTCGTTGCTGCCAGCTCCTCGTTAGCGGCCGCTAACTCTTCTGTCCGTTCCTGCACCAACTGAGCCAGCGCAAACTGCTGCTGACGCTCGGCGGTAACATCCTGAGCTGTCCCGACGAGTTTATAGGCTTGTCCCTGCGTGTCGTATAAGACCCGGCCCTGGGCATGAATGATGCGAACGTCTCCCGTTTGATAGTTTATAAGCCGGTACTCTTCATCATAAACTCCTGATGAGCCAGGCTGAAGAGCCGTTTCTATAGCAGCTTCAATGCGAGGGCTATCTTCGGGGTGAATCGGATTAAACGAATCACTAACATCGATTTTGAGTCCATCGACACCAAACCAGGATTTGATACGGTCAGAGTAGGTGACGGTACCCGTAGCGATGTCCATTTCCCAGGTGCCCAATTGCGCTAGTTCAATCGCACCTCGTAGTCGGCTTTCGCTTTCCTCAACCGCCAACCGGGCCAGTACCTGCTCGGTTACTTCCGTAGCCGTGACCATCACGCCATAACGTTTCCCCTGTGCGTTGTGTAAAGCTTTGTAAACATAATTGTAATAGCCAACATAAGGTTGGCCATAGCGAACCAGGTTAACCTTTTCTCCAGGGTTCCGGTACGTTTCTCCAGTAGCCAATACCCGTTTAAGCCGCTCCATAAGGGGCGTTACTACTAACTCGGGTACGGCTTCCAGGAGAGGCTTGCCAACAACAGATTCGTTCCTTCCTATCATGGTCAGCATGTTCTCGTTGATAGTGCGGATCGTCATATCCTCCCCTACGAAAACTATTTTTGCTACCGGCGAATTATAAAACACATTACGCGTGAATTGCTCGCTTTCGATCAATTGCTGACTGGCAAGAACCTGAGCCGTAACATCTACGGCCATCTCCATAATCGCGTATACGTCACCGTTGGCGTCACGAAGTGGTTTGTAAGTAAAGTCAAAATAATACGTACCCAACACGCCATTCACCGCTAACCAAGCTGGACTCGCTTTTGCTTCGTACGTTTTACCCGTCTCGAATACTTCCGCCAAGGTAGCCAGGAAAGGCTGGCCCTGTAATTCAGGCACGGCTTCAGCAACGGGCTTCCCAAATACACTACGCCCTTTTCCCCAGAAGTTAAGCATGGGTTCATTTGCCACTTCAATGCGCAGATCCCGCCCAACAAACAGACAAGTCGCCACGGGTGCTTCTTCGATCAGATTTCGAAAAACTGCTTCGTTTTTTTTAAGTGAAGTGGTGTCGTGAGCAATCAGAAGTACACCAGCAACCGCTCCAGCCTCGTCGTAGACCGGGCTGTAACTGGATGTACCGTAAATTGTGTCAGGTCCATTAGTGCAGAAAGTAGGAATTATTCCGTCATCAACCCGGATGGATTCTCCGTTTTGTACCCGATCAAGTAACGGTTTAACGAAAGACCAGTTATTGGCCCAGCTTTCCTGCCCAGACTGGCCTAATGCGGTTGAATACTTATCAGAATTGGTTAACAGAAGGCGGTAGGCGTCATTATAAAATTGAATTAGCTCCGGCCCCCACCAAAGAAACATGGGAAATTCTGAATTAAGTAGAATCGTTACCGTCGTACGCAGACTTTGTGGCCAATGGTCGGGTGTATCGAGCACGGTTGCAGACCAATCAAAAGCCCGGATCAACGCCCCCATTTCGCCACCTCTTGCTAGAAAAGGATAGGTTCCCGGCAAAGAATCAGGCATCATAAAAAGAAGTCGTAAGTCAAAATTGAACGTTATTCTTCTACAAACTGCGGCAAAGGTAACCACAAGAACTGAGCCCTACCTATTGTGGCACAGATCTGACTACGAAATAGCCACCACTGCCCATTAGTTCCTGCCTTTGAAGAATAGTGCGGCTACGTCCTTGTTTCGCCAGTTTCATCCTTTGTAAAACCAGCTTTGTCGGCATCAGAACCCTGTTGATCAAAAAGGCTTTTCTCGTCTTTTTACCGGCCTTTACTTTTGATTAACTAGCTATAATAATTCATTCTTGCTGATGATTCACTCTACCTTAGGTCTTGTACACACTGCTTCAGCTTTGTTGGCTATGCTAATGGGAGCCATCGTAATTGTTAAGCCAAAAAGAGGCCTCTTTCATAAACGCATCGGCTATGCTTATGTAGCCAGTATGGTCGTGTTAAATATCACCGCTTTTCAAATTTATCACCTGTTTGGCCGATTTGGTCCGTTTCATGCGCTGGCTATAATAAGTCTGTTCTCACTAATGGCAGGAATTGCCCCCGCCCTGTTGCGCCAGCGGGTAAAGAACTGGATGCACTGGCATTATTACTTCATGAACTGGTCAGTTGTCGGACTCTACGCTGCTTTTTGGGCCGAGTTACTTACCCGCACGCTACCAATGGGCCAGTTCTGGCCAGTGGTTATGATAGCCACCGGTGTTACAACGGGAATAGGCTCATATTTTATTCGTAAACGAGCCACCTACTTATTACCACCGGCTAACTAAGCGTAAACCGATCAGCGTTATTTCCTACCGGTACTGAGCTACATCGTTTTATTGCTGACCGAAGCCAATCGTATGACCGAGTACCGCCCGCGCTATATCATTCGGCGTGTGAAAAACGGAAATGGCAGGGAAGGTTTTGAGCACATCAGCGCGCGTATAACCCCAGGCCACGGCACCAAAAGCAGTAGCAGCTTCTTTAGCGGCTTCAATATCACGAATTTCGTCCCCTACGCAAAGTGTTTCATTCGGCGTAACGCCACTCAAGGACATCGCCTTCCTGAATTTGTGCTGCTTCCCAAAAAGCGACGTACCACATCCATAATACGTAATCAACGCTGCACTTTGCGGACCGAGAACCTTCCGAATATTATCCTCGCTGTTTGAACTCACAACAGCCAGTCGAACGCCGGCATCCGCCAACTGCTGCAACAGGCTACGGATACCATCAAACAATTGAATCTGATCGATGTCTCGGGCCATCAACCGAATAAATGATCGGGCAATAAGAGGAATTTTCCAGACAGGCAGGTTAGCGCGTTTCATCATCTGACGGGCATCAAGCCCACGCAACTGATCAACGTCATCGGGATTGATTGTCGGGAAATTATACGTTTCCGCCAGAACATTAACGGTCCGCAGGAAATACGGAAACGAATCGGCTAGCGTACCGTCGAAATCGAAAATGACTAATTTATAATTCATGGTTGTGCGGACGAATCAGGCTATTTGGCCTGCCCCATGTCAAAAATAACGAATAACAAACCAGTCTCCTCTATCGTGCTTACTCATCGGTACTGATATACACCCAATCTCTGCTTCCTTCGAGACAGCCACTCCTACCGCTATGGTAGTAACAGCAACCCTGTCAAAAAGTAAACTATATACTAGTTCTACGGCAGGACTTAACCAAACAAAAACGCTGATCGTTGGCGTAGTCCAGCACAACTAATGGCCGGGCAAACATCAACAGTGCGTTTCGCGTAAGCGAACAAAACGAGCTCAAGAAGTCAAAAAGGCTGATTTAACCGATGCGATCTACGCGCCGTTCCCTTACTACTCGGTCATATTTAATTCGCATTGCTACCCTACCGCCGGAATGATTGTTTTCTTATCAAACAACAAGTTTAAATCACCATGGAAAATCAACCGCAGGAAACGATGCTGGACCAAACAAACTACGACTCAAACGATTTTGACTCGGCTACCACGAACGACGAAGCAGCCTCTATTGAATCCGGAGTTGATGTATCGGAGGACGAGTAATCTGATACTCAGGTTCTGACTAGCGCTTTATGTAGTGTTTAAAAGCAGATTCAGCGGGTGCTGGTCTGCTTACAGCAAATACGTTCTCTATCAGTAGTATGCGAAGCCAAGATAACGCTGTCGAGGCTCTTGTCATTTTCATTGCTAATGACCGGCCCGACGACCAGTATTTATACCGGCAGGCATTTGGTCAGGCTTGTCCTTCAGCGGTTCTTTATTTTTTCACACATAAAGCCGAATTGCTGGAAGCACTATCCAGCCAGGTGTACCCCGTGCCTTCTTTGTTGATCATGGATTGGGACATGGATCGCCACCAGGGGTACACAACCTTGGCTTTAGTAGCGGCTACACCTATCTGCTATACCATTCCGGTCATTATCCTGGCAAAACCGGATCAGCCCATTGATGAGGACAGTTGCGAGAAACTGGGTTACGAGATAGTAATAACCAAAGAGATAATGTATACAAGATTAGTCGGTCAGCTTCAAGGTTTGGTTCGGGCTTTTGCCTAAACTATTAGCGATCAGCACGAATATACCCTGGGTAAATGCACTAAATGCTGATGCCTTACCTACCTCAAAAAAACAGAATTTTACTCGGTAAAGCGTTAGGCTGATCCGTAAAGCGATAACCTATGGATTGTGTTGGGTTAACGCACTCAGCTATAATTTTGAGTTGATAACGTCAGGTTTTGTCTGTGAATAAGCTTTACGTTTAAACCAAGTTTCGCCATGAACCGTAATCCTATTCTTGTACAACCTCCAGTACTGTACCCCGACTTTGGCCCTTATTTAACGTACGTAGAGGCTGTTAAATCTGCGACCGCTGTTCGAGCGGGCATCAATAATACCCCAACTCAGCAGCAGTACGCCAACATGGTATTGGTGTATCATCACATTCTTGTTCCGTTATTTGACCGCTTTGGTAAATTACCCATTCGTTCCTTCTTCCGTTGTCCGGCGCTCAATCGTGCGGAGGGTGGTTCAGCCACGTCGGCCCACTCGGCAGGATTGGCAGTCGATATTGATTGCGATTCCATGCGTACGGTAAACAACAGACAGGTATATGATTGGGCAAGGCAGCATCTTGACGCTGAACAGGTTAAACTTCACCGAACCAAGGAATATCTCAATCCGGTCTGGGTACACATAGCCTACCGAAATCATGAAACCAATCAACTACTAACGACGAACAGGTTGTAGCAGCACCATCATTTGATTCGTTAGCGTGATACCAAACCTGATTCTGATCGCAGTTATGCTTACTTGCAAACGGGACCACTTCCTTACTTTAAAGTACCCTGACAGTCATTTCCGGTCAATGACTGTTTTCGCAGAAGAACCGAGCACATACCTTCATGCATTTGGACGAAACAGCGCCTTACTGGCAGCCTTTTGTGAAAGCGGAGCAGGTTTCACAATGGGTTGTTGGTCTCGATCATCAACTAAAACAGGCTACCGACTATCAGGATGTACCCTGGTCACTGGAACAGGGCCAATTACAAACCTGCTCAACACCTAACTCCTTCTGGCTTATCTACGAAGTTGAATCCGCCGGAAAACTGGCGATACGGACTTGCTTTGATCCTCAGACGATTCGTTCTGTCAAACTCAACAAAAAAACCAGTACAACGCTCGATTTCCAGGTTGAGGGAGCACTGGGCCTGTTCCGGGTAAAGCTTGAGCTAGCGTCTCAGCAACCTGTTGTGCTGCGTTACACTACCTCGCTGACGCCTAACCAGGATTTTTCGTTGGAAGCACTGCCCCGAGATGTGTATGTCCTGGATAAGGATTATGATCCGTCTACGACCGAGGGGATGGTCTACGTTACGCAAAATGGCCCTACCGCTGGATTAGCCTTTTGGTCCGTGACGAAGCCCGTAGAAGGCACGATCTTCTATTTTCAGAATCTTACTGCTCTCAACCCCTACTGTCAATTAACCCACACCGATCCGTCAGGCAGCGTCAATGCTCAATGGCCCGAAGTGGGTTTTTCATTACCCGCTTCAGAACAACCGCTTTCCGCCGGAACGGAAGTCGTTCTTTCGGATGCGTTTATCTACCTGAGCAAAACGATTCCGACCAGTGAATTCGAGGCCGCAGACCAGTTCCTCGAAGCGATTGACTCCATTTATCGGCACCTGCCCAAACCCGCGACCGATTATTTCGACTGGCCCAAATTGGCGAACCAAACCATCAAAGCGCTGTCCGAATCACCGGATTGCAGTCGGCATATCAAAAATCATTTTTACGTCAATGCCTACGTTTCTGCTACTCAGAAGCCGCCGGAAAGTATGGTTCAGCTGGCCATTCTGGTTCCGTTGACCGAATACCAGGATTGGCTGGGTCGTGCAATACCGTTGGTCGATCAGTTGCAGAAAAGCATACCTACCTTTTACGATGAAACCAGGGCTACCCTGATGCGCTGGTTACCGGGGGAACCGTTCAGAAAAGAAGAAACGAGCGAGGAAGAAGATCACAATAAAATAGACTCCTGGTATCTGTTACACACGCTCATGAACCTGGGACGACTGGCCCAAAACGGTAACGTAGAAGCTAAGGACCTTTTGTTTCGTTCTATCGACTTTGCCATTGGGGCCGCTCACCATTTCAATTATAACTGGCCAGTCTTTTACGACAGCTTAAGTCTGGAGGTATTGAAGGCCGAAACAGCAGAGGGCAGAGGTGGAGAACTGGATGTAGCGGGCCTGTATACGCACGTCATGTTGCAGGTCTATGAGTTGACCCGCGAACCTCGTTATCTGGCGGAGGCCAAAAAATCAGCGGAACGTCTGCGCGGAAAAGGATTTGAACTGCTTTACCAGAGCAATATCACCTTGATGAGTGCTTTAACGCTGGCAAAACTCTGGAAACTGACAGGCAACCGATTGTATTTTGATCTAAGCAAACTAGGTGTCGCCAATGTTATTGCCCGCTTATGGATCTGGGACTGCAACTTTGGTTTCGGTCAGCACCGTAGCACATTTCTGGGTGTAGCCCCGCTCCGGGATGCGGAGTACGTAGCCGCTTACGAAGAGGCCGAAATTTTTGCTACGATTCACAACTACCTGATCGAACTCAATGATGACGTTCCTCCCTCCGTTCGACTCTTGTTTTCGGAGTACATGAAGTATCTGCTGCACCGGGGTCGGTACTATTTTCCAAGTCAGCTTCCTCTAGAGATGGTCAGCCAGCAGCCTAGGGAAGGCCGCATCCTAACTGATTTACCGATTCCGCTCGAAGATATATCGACGGGTTGGAAACAAGCTGGAACGGTTGGTCAGGAGGTTTACGGCGGAGCCTTGGCCTATATCCTGACCACCTATAGCTACAAGAACTTTGACGATGTTCCCGTAATTTTTTATGCTGAGTACCCAATCTGTCAGGCAGACTATCAGCTGGTAACCAAAGATAGCGGCTATGCGGTCTATCGGCTGGGCGGTACAGCGGAAAATAAGTGCCGGATACGATTACTGGCCAAGGGTCGTCAGCTTCCCCAGTTGCAAATGCGTGATGAGGACAATCAAACGGGTGATCCGCTTTCCCCGATTCATCAAGACAAAAATTACCAGGAGTATGAAGTTCCAGGTAACCTACGCCTGCGTGTCGACTGGACGAAACCAGCTTAAGTAGTTCGTGCATCAAAATGAGCTACCCACGGACACTCAATGCAATTACATCATGAAGTAAGCAAATGGACTCACTGTCGTTGAGGCACCGACGACCCTTAAGATAAGCGAGAAAGGCATTACTACGTGCCGAAGATATTGCCGTTTGTATGCAGTACATCCTGACTCAGTCTCAACGCTGCGATGGTATCTTGTTACAAATCCGTCCATATCTGCAAATCCTCCAATTGCTTACTCTTTTGTCGTCGCGGAATAATGAATGTGAACTCAGACCAGTAAATCATGGCTTTTCTAGTAGACCAACTCGTATTTTCACCCAATGACATTGACTTGCAGTACTCTCCGTTGCGCCAGTCCATTCAGGCTGACACCTATGTGTTGGGTGCGTTTAATCCTGGCCTAACCCGATTGCCTTCCGGTAATCTGCTGATTATGATTCGGGTTGCCGAAGCGCTCAATCAACCTATAATCGGCGAAACCATACATGCCATTCGTTGGGATGCAGAAAGAGGTTATCATCTTGATACTTATCCGCTCAATAGTGTCAACGCGGCCGATCCACGCAAGTTTCAGTTGCTGGGCAACACCTACAAAGTTATGGCACTAACCTCGCTGTCATGGCTGTTACCCGTAGAACTGACCGCTGACGGAACGCAGGTGGTTCGGATTCATTACGACAAAATCATTGCCCCTCAGCGAACGTATCAGGAATACGGTGTTGAAGATGCCCGGATCACCAAAATTGATGATACGTACTACATGACCACGTGTTCGGTCAGCTCGGAGCGCCATTCTACTACGCTGTATACCTCGACCGACGGCCTTACTTATACACTGAACGGTATCATCCTGGACCATCAGAATAAGGACATGGTCTTTTTTGAAGGAAAGATCAGTGGACGTTTTTTTGCGCTTACCCGACCGTTGGGCGATTTATACTTCGCAACCCGTCCGGAAAGCCCTTACTACGCGGGTCCATCGATCAACCTTGCCCAGTCGCCGGATGGTTTGCACTGGAAGCCACTCGACGAACCGTTCATCCGGGCGCGAAAAGGTACTGCTTCTACTATGAAACTAGGCGGAGGTACGCAACCTGTATTGACCGACGAGGGGTGGCTAATGCTTTATCACGGCGTTGAATTGAGAGGGCAGGTTGGAATTTACCGCACGTTCTGGGCCTTGCTGGACAAGGATGATCCAACCAAAATTCTTTACCTCGACGATAAACAACCTGTACTCGAAGCAAACCCCGCCTTGATCGAACCGATTAAGGATCAGCTTTATTTATCAGATGTAGTCTTCACGACGGGACTTGTCGATGCGGGCGATTACTACATTGTGGCTTCCGGCGAATGTGATCTGGCATGTCGTATTACCCACATTCCTAAAGACTTTTTTACATTAAGCGATAAGCAGTAAGCCTCGAAATGCCTAGATAAGCAAATAGATTGATGATCATTCTATCGGACCAAGTTGTAGGGTTAGGTTTGAGAACCTGACCCTACAACTTGGTCCGATAGGCAGCATAGGATTTACACCTTTCCCTTGTAATCCCAGTGATCTTTTATCACCGCTCCCTGCGCGTCTTTGAGCAGCTTACGAGAAAATTGGTCTCCTTTAATGATTCCTCGTTCATCTGCTTTACCGACAAATGCCAGTATGGGATTGCCTTCTTCGTCCGTCTTAGTCGCTACATCATAGCGGCCAAATTGAAACTTAATTAATTTCGAAGGTTCGTATTTCTTGTTGAGCTGTTTCAGCAGTCGTTCGCCTATCTTCATAACGCAGTCCAATTTTCTAAGGATACTGCGTTTAGCCCAAACCGTTTGTTAACGCTTTACTGAAGTGAGATAACGGATTTTGGCAAGCGTAAAAGGCTACACTGACTCGATTCGGAAATCAGAAAACGTTGATTGGTTGTGTGACTCCCTGTTCTAAGCAGAGGGATTCATTCGAGCGAACGTGTTCCGCAGATCGTCGGGCGTGGCCTTAACCATCGCGTCGCTAAATCCAAAGGTTATTTCGGTTTTCCCTTGTTTCAGTTGCTCGAAAACAGCGTCAATAAAAGAACCTACAGGTGGTGCCTGGTCGTGTAAACCCTTTCCGCCTAGGTCAGTGTTCAACGCAGGTGGAATCACTTCGATCACGTCAATGCCATTAGGCTTGACTAACGCGCGCAACGACAACGTAAAGGAGTGGAAGAACGCCTTTGTTGCTGAGTAGACGGGAACTTTGGTAAGCGGCACAAACGCAAGCCCTGACGTTACGTTGACAACCGTGGTAAGTGAGGGTAACTTGATAAACAAAGAGGTCAGATGAAGCGGTGCTTCAATGTTGATCGCAATTTCGTCAGTTGCGCGTTGGAAAAAGTTCTCGTCTGTGACAGTCATCCATTGCTGAATACCAGCATTATTGACTAATACCGTCAGGTCGCTGTGTTCCTCGGAAATCCATTGAAACAACGCTTGTCGCTCTTCAGCGATAGACAAATCACACGGCCGGGTGATAACGGTCGGAAATCGATCAGCGACTTCTGCCAGAGCAGCTTCCCTCCTACCGCAAATAATGACGGTGTTATTTTCCTGAATAAATCGTTCTGTGAGCCCTAAACCAATCCCAGACGCTCCGCCTGTAATCAGGATCTTGTTGTTTGAAATGTCCATTCTATGTTTTGAGTAAGGACCTTGTGTGAGCCTTCTCGCTTTGTCTACTTGCGACTAGTTAACTACAAAAAAGAACCACGAAGCATAAAAAATTAGCCTAAATCCAGAATTTTAGCGAGTTGTCAATTACATCCTATCGTCGAATACAGCGTTATACTATGCCGAAACCTCTTGCTGGCGTGCTTCGCTATACGCATCCTGTCAGGGTAACCGGATGCGAGCCACGGCTAAACAAGGGCTTTCTTCTTTGTTTCACCTTTACCAGAATACTAGATCAGCATACGGTCTAAGTCAGTGCATAAATGAATTTGAACTTCAAACTCAGTATCATGGCGCAATCAAATCGTAAGCATGAATGTCTGAGTTACCGATCTTTGCCTCACTTTCTTGTTTGAATCGAGTATTACCGAAGCCTCGTAGCCAGGGTGTAACGAACCGATTTCCATCTACCACCAGGGCTGGTATAACGCCATTCCACGTGGTAGCATCATCGGACTACCCATGCAGCAGTACCGCAATAGGCCCATCTGACGGGCCTTCTTCTTTAAAATCAACAATCAAGCGCTCAGTCGATGCTTCGTTAACCATGCTGACATTTTTTAGTCGTCTTCAAGGGACATCAACAGGTAGAATCACGAACCACCTTCGACTATTCCGTGCGCTTATTGCTTAAATTCTTGTCGTACGTTCTTATGAACATCGGGATAAATGAGTTGTTTACTTATCCAATCTAGCGGCTTTTAAGCCCTGTTCAACAACAATCGTCTATTATGACAACAACAGCACAACAAACTACCGCCCCTACCTGGGCGCAGCAAAACATACCTGAAATTGGCCTGGGTGGCGTAGCAATCGGCAATGAGTTTGAGGAAATATCCGATGTAGAAGCGCAGCAAACGATGGAAGCAGCCTGGCAAGCAGGTGTTCGCTACTACGATGTCTCTCCCTGGTACGGATTAGGGTTAGCAGAACGGCGTTACGGCCACTTTCTGCATAATCAAAAACGCGATGCGTATATCATCTCCTCCAAAGTAGGCAAGTTGCTGAAAGCGAGTAAACACAACAAGGGCGCGGACTATTTCCCCTACGCTCATTCACCAAATGATGTAATATTTGACTATTCAGCGGACGGTGTTCGGCGGTCCATTGAAGACAGTCTTCAGCGACTGGGAATCGATAGCCTGGACATCGTGTTCGTCCATGATTTGTCGCCCGACAACAAATTACTCGGCGATTGGCTAGAACACTTTTCAGTAGCCCGGCAGGGAGCCTTTCCTGAACTTAGCCGGATGCGGGAGGAAGGCATCATAAAAGCCTGGGGACTTGGCGTCAACTGTCCGGAACCCATCTTGAAGACGATGGAAGTAGCCGACCCAGACGTATTTTTACTAGCCTCCCAATATTCACTGATTGATCACGAACACGCCTTAAATCACGTTTTCCCCGAGATCAGCAAGCGTAATTTATCACTGGTGATGGGGTCCAATTTGAACGCGGGATTTCTATCAGGAAGCGAACGCTATAATTATGACCCCAAGAAGCCTATTCCAGCCGAATACCTGACTAAGCGAGACAAATTAAAAGCCATTGCCAAAGCGCATAACGTTGATCTTAGAACAGCAGCCCTGCAATTTGCCTTGTTTCCGGACGTAGCCGTTTCAGTCATACCCGGAGCCAGAACTCAAGAACAGGTCACTGAAAATGTCGCGTCTTTGCAGACCGAAATACCAGACGCTTTCTGGCAGGAATTGAAAGATCAAAACCTGATAGCGGACAACGCACCCGTCAAGCGTGTTCATCACTAAGTTACGAGCGCGTACCAGCAAGTCTTTGACGGATCTGCTTGTTAGAGACTTGCTGATGCGTCAAACTTCTTAGCCAGTTTTGAACGCTCATTTTATAGAAAAATCTGGCTAAATGAAGCCTTTTTCATCGTTTGCGTTCAATTACTTACCGTTCAAAACCGATCTGGTTCAACTGTATCAGCTGCTCGCTTCTTTTAAACACGACTCTGAAAGCAACTAGTAAACTGCTAAATCAATCTATCTAATCAGTCAATAAAAAAGCATAAATTATTGCTTGTCAGGTCCCTAGAAAAAGCGGTGTAATCCTTTACCAGACCAACGAGTTATCAACATACCTTCGAAACTTGTGTATTTACAAGTTGATTTAAACCCTTACAGCGTATTTTATGGAGCCACATAAGGCTGAAAATAAATAAAGTTATTTATTTTCAGCCTTATTTTCTGCTAAGAACGCTATCTATATGCTTTTCTACGATACAGTCTCATGAATTAAGCAGCTTACCACCATAGAGTATTTATCACTATTGTTTAATGGTATTGCTGTACTAATTCATTTGTAGCAGTCTATGAGAAACGCAATTCTGTTTGCATCTATGAGAAAAGTAAGAATAAAGTAGATAAAACAACACGTACATTATTCTTTTCGTAGCCTTTTCTAACCAGCGCTCTCTTCTATCTTTAGCTTGAATCTTTTGAATTATTGCTTGCCAACCACAACCATAAGCGATTGAGCGCAACGTCTAAGAAAGTATAAGATTTACTACGCAGATCGGTGGATATACCTTGCTGTTAGTCCTATTGCTGCTTAGTTTATCCAAGTGTGTTCCAAGCAACAGACATGTTCTGTCAGAATCTATTCACACAGTTTTCCAAAGCGATGTTGTAAAACGACCACAATATTTTTTGTGTTACTTTGTGAAGCAAGTGTGAATGAACGCTACAAACGGTTTACGGGCACTGTAAGTGCACAGATTCCTCGTAATGGTCCTTGCAATACCGAGTTCTGTTACGAATGGTTAACAGCTCAAATTTTCCTGATTAGTTATGGTCGACGCCCCGCAACATTCCTTAGATGAATCAGCTGAATTACAACCGAAGGTAGGTCGTGGCCGCCCTCACAAAACCTCCGATGAGAAGTCGACCTACTCGCATCTGATCTTGAGTGAGCGGGTTATCAATTCCTTGGACGCACCCACTAGCCAGTCCACAACTGAACCGTTGAGCGAAGAACAGGAGCGACAACAGGTGTTAGCTAAACTTAAAGAAATAAAACAGCTTCCAGCGTCAAATGCGTATTACTGGAAGTTAGTCTTCACATTCACGTTTCATCTGTATCGTGAAAGCCAGGAAGTACAGCACAATCGCCTGACATCTGGGGAGTCAGTCCGCACTATATCGGTTAAGCAGATGGCTCAGGCAGCTGGTTTAGAGTATCACAATTTAAAAAACCTGTTCATCGGGCGGGGAACCGTTCGTAATCTAACAGACTACCAATCGTTTCTCTATGAACATGGCATCGATTTCATGCAGGTTCAATACAATCCAAGGTTGGTCGACAAGGCTTACTTTTATCTGATATGTCTTAAGCAAACAAATCTTGATAAAGAAT